>JALTGP010000249.1 GCA_027076905.1 Campylobacteraceae bacterium
ATTAGGAATGCAAATTAAATAAGTGCCAATTTTCATAGGTAAATAAACGAATAGATTTAGCTATAGTTTGACGCAGGACTACTCCCCGTAATTCAAGGAAAACTAGAGTTAAAGATATTTGTTTAGTTGCCTTTGAAATTTGGTAGTTATTTAATTTGTATTCCTTAGTATACTTATGTGATAAAAAAGGGAAATTTATTTAGTGGTGACCCCTAGGAGATTCGAACTCCTGTAACATGGATGAAAACCATGGATCCTAACCGTTAGACGAAGGGGCCACTAAATTTTAGAAAGCTACAAGTTAAAAATGGTGACCCCTAGGAGATTCGAACTCCTGTAACATGGATGAAAACCATGGATCCTAACCGTTAGACGAAGGGGCCATTAACAACTTGTGGACGAAATTATAACAAAAAATTCTTAAAATAAAATAAAATTATAAAAAAAAATTTTTTTGCTATAATTTCACAAAAAGGAACTATAAAAAAATGCTAAAAAATAATACTTTTGCTTTTGCTCTGTTACTTGTAATAAGTGGTTGTACAGGAAAACATCTTATTAAAAAAGAGAACCAAGAGAGTGCCTTTATTGTAATCAAAACTCCAACCATGCGATATGCAGACATGGGCTTTATCTACAAGAAAACAGATTTGGTCAAAGTTGAGATATACGCCTCGGGGCAACCTCTGTTAAATTTAAACATTAATCCAATGAATGTCTGTATGTCTACCTTTAAGTGTATGGAAAAAAAAGATTTTAATACAAAAATGCTCTCAACGAATTATCCTGAAACTCTTTTGGAGAATATCTTTAGAGCCAAACCTATTTTTGATAAAAAAAATTTAGAAAAAAGTAGTAACGGCTTTACCCAAAAAATAAAAAAAGATAAAGAGTATGATATAACATATTCTGTTAAAAGAGATGTGAGGATATTTCGTGATAGAATAAATAAAATAGTTATTAAGGTAAGAAAACCATGAAGGTAAAAAAGCATGAAAGTAAGAAAAGTATGAAATTTGTAGGAGCACACGTAAGTGCAAGTGGAGGGGTAGACAATGCCCCACTCAATGCAATGAAGATAGGAGCAAAAGCATTTGCTCTCTTTGTAAAAAATCAACGACAGTGGGTAGCAAAACCACTTGAAGAAAAAATGATAGAGAGTTTTAAAGCCAATCTCAAAATGGCTAAAATAGAACCACAATATGTACTTCCCCATGATAGCTACCTCATCAATTTAGGAAATCCCGATATAGAGAAACTTGAAAAATCAAGAGAGGCGTTTATAGAAGAGATAAAACGCTGTCATCAATTAGGGCTAATTCTTCTTAATTTTCACCCAGGAAGCCACTTGGTAAAGGTGGGTAAACGTGACCTTGAGTATGCAGATAAGATAAGAGAAGCAGAGCTAACCTGTTTGGATTTAATCGCTGAATCTATGAATATCGCCATAGAAGCGACCAAAGATTTAGATGTTAAGCTTGTCATAGAGAATACCGCAGGACAGGGGACAAATTTGGGATATAGATTTGAACATCTAGGGCATCTTATTGATAAAGTCAAAGATAAAAACCGTGTTGGGGTCTGTTTGGATACCTGTCACACTTTTACCAGTGGGTATGATTTGCGTACACGTGAAGCATATGATGAGACTATGGATGAGTTTGAAAAGCTGGTGGGGTTTCAATATCTTAGTGCTATGCACATTAATGACTCCAAACCCAAACTAGGAAGCCGTGTTGACCGTCATCACTCTTTGGGGGAGGGAGAGATAGGTTGGGATGCTTTTAGATTTATTATGAACGATATACGAATGGACAACATACCTTTGATACTAGAGACCATTGATGATACCATTTGGGACAGAGAGATAGAAGCATTATATAATTTAATAGAGGAGGTGTAATTGAAAAATAGAGAGAATAACATTGCTGTAATCAAATCGAGGAGAGATATCTAAGTAGTTAACCAATACCCAAATTGAAATTAATTTTGAATAAATACTTAATACCTCATTGGTTTGATTTTATCGAATACATAAGTTAAACAGTTAAAAGGAAGAAAGCATGAAGAGACAAACTAGAGCAATGGCACTAAGCATACCACTACTATTAGTGATGGGGTGTGGAGAGCTAGACCAGCCAAAGAATGAAGAGGTAAAGGGTGGAAAAGTAGTTGTAAACTTCTCAGCACCACTTATGAAAAAAACCCTTATGAGCAAAGGAGTAGTAGATGAGAACAGAACAGTATTTGGCTACAAAGCGTTTAAAATTCCCTATATCACTACCGATGAAAGTGGTGATGAGGTAGAGGCTTCTGGACTTTTTGTTATCCCAATAGGTCTACCACCTAAGCTTAATCAAATTGGTCTCTCGATGGTGAGTGATGACCACGGAACAATATTTTCAAACAACGATGCCCCCTCTGTAATAGGAGAGAATAACGGTACGCCCGATGGCTCGGCAATTATCTTAACCTCCATAGGTGGATTTGCAACACTACAAGCAGACTATATAGGTTTTGGAGACTCCAACGACCACTACCACCCATTTGTACAGAAAGAGTCCTTGGCAAATGCTACTATTGATTTCATCAAAACAGTTAAAATATTTGCCTCAGACAATGGTATAAAACTCAACAATCAACTCTTTATCACAGGCTATAGTGAGGGTGGCTATGCTGCGATGGCAACACTACAAAAGATAGAAGAGGAGAGAGAGCTAAATGTCACTATGGCAACGCCTATGGCAGGGCCATATGACCTAAATATTACTGCATTTGGCGTATTGTCAGCACCTACACTCTCTGTACCTTCCTTTATGGCATATGTGGGATATGCTTATGCCACAACCTATAATAAAGAGCTATCTAGCATTATTAATGAACCATACGCCTCAAAACTTCCTACCCTACTTGATGGCTCATTGGCACGTCCTGATATCGACAAAGAGTTAACACAAACAACCACAGGAACTGAGGGGCTATTTAATCCACTTCTTGTCCAAGATTTTTTCAAAAATTCAAACAATTGGTTTAGAGAAGCGATGGTAGAGAACTCTGTTCATGCGTGGTCGCCACAGACACCTATTCGACTGGTTCACTGTCAAGGTGATGATGTGATACCCTTTGAAATTTCACAACTAACCGAAGGGACAATGAAAGCGATGAATGCAAAAGATGTCTCTATTGTGCCTGTTGAAGTAGCATTAGGATTGGATACTAATGTTACCCACAGTGAGTGTGGAGTAATGGCATACAAAGTAACCACAGAGATTTTTTCAAAAGCAAGAGAGGCGATGATAAAACAAGCCTTAATAGAGCAGATGAGTAGAGAATAGGAGATAATCATGAAAAAGATAATAACACTAAGTATAATAACAAGCTCTTTGATTCTAGCAGGTGCCTACAAAGTACCTGAACAGTCTCTAAACTCTATGGCACTAGGGGCTGCCTATGTTGCCAACACCCAAGGGGCAGACACCGCCTACTTCAACCCTGCCAATATGGCATTTATGCCCTCCTCTCAATATATGGAAGCAGGTTTCACATGGGCACACCTACCAAAGAACACCTTTAAAGGATTTCAAGCCTACTCAGCTACCGAAATATATCCAGCAACCAATGAGTCAGAGGTAGAGAATCTACAACTGCCATTTTTGCACTATGTCTCCAACCCCATTGATAAATTTCGATGGGGAGCAAGTCTCACTGTACCTGGTGGATTAACCAAACGTTGGACAGATGGACATCAAAAGGTATTTGCAGAGGAGTTTACACTCAAAATTCTTGAACTAAACCCCGTGGCTTCCTACAAAGTATCTGATAATTTTGCCATTGGTGGAGGGTTAAGGCTTATCTACTCGGAGGGAATTGTCAACAGTGATGGAGGAGCAATAAAACCTATAAAACGAGAGATGCAAGGAGATACGATTGAGTTTGGGTACAACCTAGCCTTAAGCTACAGACCCATCAAAGATGTCAGTTTGTCGGTTACCTATCACTCAAATATCGACCTAAAAGAGGAAGGAGAGGCTAACCTCTATCTTAGTAATGTTGGAAAGCAGTATGATACCTCAGTAACCGTACCACTTCCTGCTGCCTTGAATCTCTCTGCAAGTAAAACATTTATGGATAAATACACCCTAGAGGTAAACTACGAGCGTACCTACTGGTCTGCCTATAAGGAGCTTGATTTTAACTACGGTTCGGATATTCAACCTGCCCTAAGAGACTCATTTGATAAATCCAAGCCAAGAAAATGGAAAGATACCCATACCTTTAGGGTAGGAGTGAGTGCCGAGGTAACAAAAGGAGTAACCCTCATGGCAGGATATGCAAAAGATGAAAGCCCTGTCCAAAAAAAATACCTATCCTACGAGCTACCCGATGCAGACGCAAATATCTACAGTGCTGGTATCCGTGTCCAATCAAATAAGAACCTATCATGGGGTCTAGCCTATCTTCATGATGAAAAAGATGATATCACCCTAAAAGCAGGAGAAAATATCACAGGAATTAGTGGAACATTCTCCAATGGAGGAGCTGATTTAATTGCATTATCTATGCAGTATGAGTTTTAATTTTCATCATTTATCAAAAAAATAGTATTTTCCTCACCTCTCTGTTATTGAACAAGGAGTGTGTCGAAAAAGTGCCGTAAAACACCACTATTACGGGCTATATTCATATTTTAGAACTATTAATATTGTAAAAATACAGAATATAATATCCTCAAATATTAAAAATTTATTAATTACATATTTTAAATATATTTTTAATTTTTTTACTAATTTTACTTTCATATCTAATTTTATTTGCTATAATACTGCCATGAGAGTCGAAGCTTTTTCTTCCCTTTTTTTGTTTTTGACTCTCTAACTAGATAACTTTTAACTTTAAATTTTATATCCCTCCCTCCTTTTTCTTAGTAGAAACAGTTGAAAGTTATCTTTTCACTATTTTTTGGCTATAATCTATCATAACAGTTTAACTAGGAACAGCCGTGAAACATCTCATCAATTTTATTACAACCACCCATATATCCAAAACCACCATATACAATGACCTAAAGTGTACCCAAGAGGAGGCTATTATTTTACAATATGTCTGTCAACGCTTCGTAAAAGGTCTTGAAGAGAGTGCCGTGATTGATATTATCCAAGAGTGTTTTGAATCAGATGAATACCAGTATCTAAACCACTTAGTACGGGTTAAAAACCTTATTGATTTGGGATGGCTTGTACAAGTGAGTTTTGGACAGGTCAAAACAAGCCAAGATTTTATCAAGCTAGAGATACTCAATACCTCTGTCGCTCCAAGTATCAGTCTGCTTCGACTCTTAGAAGAGGGGTCACTAGAGATATCTTTGCCTGAGATAAAACCCTATACCGACCACCTAGAGTATCTTCAAGACCAGTTTGACTCTATAGAACTGCTACATAAAATATCAATCTCCCAACAGGGATTTGCAGAGACCTCTCTTAGTGTAGGTAGACTTCAAAATAAGCTCTCTCTTCTAAACAAGCGAATCAAAGCTCGATTAGAGATGACCGATGAGCCAATTGTGGTCGAGGAGTTCTTTAGTGAAAAGAAATTTGATGATCGTGAACAGAAGATATTTTTAGCCCTACTCAAAGAGGAGTACTCAGGGGGAGAGGGGCAACTACGTGACATGAATACATTAATTGAGCTTATCTCCATAGATGAGTATGACAAAATCCGTAACCGTTCATTATTGGAAGATGGCTCAAAACTTCTTAGTGACAATATTTTAGACTATGAAGAGATACTCAATATGTTTGGAGGCATCAGCCGTTCATTCTATCTCCAAGAGGATATTTTACAAAAAATTATCCACCCCAACAAAAAGAAAAAGGTCACCAAGCTAAAACTAGATAAGCTAGTAGAGGAGCAGGAGATATTTGAGTATCTCTCTCCCACCACCTCACTTGATGATGTGGTACTTCACCCCAGTACCAAAAAGCTTCTTGATACCGTGGTACGACAGGTAGACAAAGATGTCTTTGCCAAACTCAAAGCGTGGGGTATCAAAGATAAAAGAAAAGGAATAGATGCCCGAATTATCTTTTATGGTAGCCCAGGAACAGGAAAAACCATGACAGCTGTGAGCCTTGCCAAGACGCTCAAACGCCCTATTTTAAGCTTTGACTGCTCCAAAATTCTCTCCATGTATGTGGGAGAGAGTGAAAAGAATGTGCGTAAAATCTTTGATGACTTTAAAATTCTTAGTAAAAAAGCAAAAGTAGACCCTATCTTGCTACTCAACGAAGCCGACCAGTTCTTAAGTGCTAGAAGCGAAGGAACAGGAAGCAGTGCCGATAAGATGCACAATCAGATGCAAAATATTTTTTTAGAGCAGATAGAGAAGTTTGAGGGGATATTAATCGCCACCACTAACCTCTTAGATAACATCGACAAAGCCTTCTCGCGACGTTTTAACTACAAAATAGAGTTCAAAAAACCAGATTTCAAACAGCGTGTTCGTCTATGGCACTTTATGCTCCTAGAAAAAGCCTCTTATGAAGAGAGTTTTGATGTGGAAGAACTCGCCAAACATGAGCTAACAGGAGGACAAATCGACCTTATTGTACGCAATACTGCCTACAAAGTAGCTATACGAGAGGAGTCGGTCTTTACTGTCCAAGACTTCTTGGAAGAGATAGAAAAAGAGTTAGGCTCTAGTTTTGAGAATGATGGAAAAAGTATGGGGTTTAAAATTTAATTTGCATTCCTTACATTTTAAAAACATCATACCCGTATACCCTTGGTCTGTGTAAATTATCAAGCACAACTTAACACCCCCCCCAACTTAAACGAAAAGCATTCGAGAGATGGCTAGAGCATGAAAACAGTGGATTTATTGCCAAATTAGAAAAACTAAACACCTCAAAAAACCTAAACGAACTCTATCTGAAAAGCAATGTAGCAAAAACAATAAAAGCCAAATACAACAAAATGTACAAACACAAAGGCAAAAAATACACCATCAAAATGTTCTACAATCTCTTAAGAAGTTTGGTTAAACTAGAGATGATAAATGACAAAACAAGCAAAATCATAAAAAGAGTCGGTTCAAAAACCGATTTAAAAAACATATCCATAAAAGTGATAAACCGATGTGCCATTATTGGGGTTAAAATTGTTAAAAAAGCACTGAAATACGTTCAAAAGTGGCTGGATGGTTTTAAAGAGGTTAAAAAGGGTCAAAGAGACTGTTTTACCGAGGTTCTGAGTGGTTTTGATGTGGATATTAAGGGAAATTATTATTATACTATTTCAAGATGCTGTTCTTAACAAAATCAAAATCATTCCTAGAATTACGCTATAATCAAAACAAAAAAAGAGTAATAATGAAAAAGATAATCTATGGCAATAGCAACTTTAGAAAAGTAAAAATAAATAATAATTACCTTTATATTGATAAAACAGACTATATAGAAAAA
>JALTGP010000250.1 GCA_027076905.1 Campylobacteraceae bacterium
GTATGGAGTGCTTCGATATTTTCTACTTTTATAATATGATTGTTTACTGTAATGATTTGAGATTTTTTTAGTCGGCTTAAGATACGGGAGAGGGTCTCAGGGGTGATATTCAATATAGAGGCAATCTCATTATTTTTTACAGTATTAAACATTTTTGTCTCATTTAATATAAGGTCAGCAACCTTGGCTTCAGAGGATAAAATTGTCTCTTTATGCACCAAAGAGGAGAGCATCATTACTTTGTTTGTCATAGATTTGAGCAGTGCGAGTGAGAAGTGTTGATTTTTTAGATACTCCATCACCTTTTTAAAATGTAACAAACCTATGGTTCCCCCATTTTTTGAGATAAATTCGCAGGTAGCAGGAAAGGCAACTTGCTCCAAACAGGCATACTCTCCAATGGTGGCAGGGGCATTGAGTCTGTGAAGTTGTATCATGGTATCTTTGGGTGAAGTTTTATAGAGTCGTACCTGTCCATTAAGTAGGATATGGAGATAATCACTAGAATCACCTTCATAAAAGACGATGCTTCCTTTGGTAAAATGTCGGATATATATATTTTGATACAGCTCTTTATGAAATCTTTTATCTAAATGGGAAAACAGTGGTATCTCTTCAATTTTTAGCATATGATGCCCCTTTTTATTCTGGATGATTATAACAAAAATGATTAAAATATTATTTAAAATATTAAGGATAGATGCTATAGTTTTGAAAATATTAAGGATAGTAAGCAGTTGCCTCTGTATTTATCTATAATATTATAAATGAGATTAATCTGCTATACTTCGCTTAAAATTTTAGGAGGGTCTAGTGAATAGAGTATTAAAAAAAGTTGTGTATATGGGGACACCCCACTATGCAAAAGAGATTTTAGAGACGCTCATTGCAGATGATAAGATAGAGATTCCTTTGGTTTTGACTCAGCCTGATCGAAAAGCAGGTCGTAAAGGGGAGCTAAAAGCCCCTGATGTCAAACTGTTGGCACAGGTGCATAGTTTAGAAATTTTACAACCTCAAAAGCTTTCAGATGAGGGAGTCTATGAGGCGATTGTGGAGGCAAACCCTGACTATATTGTGGTCGCAGCCTTTGGACAGCTGTTGCCCAAAACTATTTTGGATATCGCTCCTTGTATCAATCTTCATGCCTCACTGCTTCCTTATTATAGAGGGGCGAGTCCTGTGCAACAATCACTTCTTAATTTGGACAGATTTACAGGTATTACGGCGATGTTAATGGAGGAGGGACTGGACTCTGGTCCTATTTTGGGGTATCGCTATTTTGAAATTCCAGAGAGCATGGTTTTACCTGAATTGATGGCGCATTTAAGCCGTGATGCGTGTGCATTGACGACTGAAATTCTTCATAATTTTGAGAAGCTTGAACCTCTAACACAGATACGTGCGGAAGCGACCCATTGTAAAAAGATTAAAAAATCAGATGGTCTTGTTGACCTTTGCGATGTGGTGACGCTTTATACTAAATATAGAGCCTACGCAGGATGGCCAGGAATATTTCTCTTGGATGGTACAAAAATATTAGATGTAGTTCTATGTGATAATGAAAAAGAGAATATAAATGGAAAACTCTTGGCGATATATGATCAAGCGATACTGGTATCTGGTGGCAATGGCTCTATTGAAATAGGGAGAATCCAAGCACCATCAAAAAAGGTAGTAGATGCCAAAACATATTGTATAGGAAGGGGGATAAAGGTTGGAGATAGTATATTTTAATGAGTTGCCATCAACACAAACTTATCTACTAGAACAGATAAAAAATAGAGCGTTATATGCTCCTATTGCAGTAGTTACAAAAAAACAGACTCAGGGGATAGGGAGTCGTGATAACCACTGGGAGGGGGGAGAGGGAAATCTTTTTTTCTCTTTTGCTCTAAATATAGAACATTTACCTAATGATTTGCCATTAAGTTCAGCATCCATATATTTTTCATATATTATGAAGGAGATACTGGGAGGAATGACAGATAATATTTGGTTAAAGTGGCCCAATGACCTATACCAAAATAAACACAAAATAGGAGGAACTATAACAAAAAAAATAGATAATATTTTAGTTTGTGGAATGGGTATAAATTTGAAAAAAAATTCAAATAGCTTTGAAGCGTTAAATATAGACATCGAGCTTGATATTTTGCTCGAAACCTACCTATGTGCCGTAGAAAAACTTCCAACTTGGAAGCATATATTTAGTAAGTATGAGATAGAATTCGAGAGAAATAAGTCGGTATCTGCTCATGTCATGGGGGAGCATCAAAGCCTTCAACAAGCCATTTTACGGGAAGATGGTTCATTGACAATTAATGAAAAGAGAGTATATAGTTTAAGATGAGTGAAATAATTGCAATAGCCAACCAAAAGGGTGGCGTAGGAAAAACAACAACAGCTGTGAATCTAGCAGCATCATTGGCAGATAGTGGTAAAAAAGTACTGCTAATTGATGCTGACCCTCAAACAAATGCAACGACGAGTTTGGGGTTTAATCGTAATGATTATGAGTATAATATATATCATGTTTTAATTGGTATTAAAAAAATTTCAGATGTTATATTAAAATCAAAACTTGAAAATCTAGATTTATTACCTGCCAATATCGGTTTGGTGGGCATTGAGAAAGAGTTTTATGACCCAAGCAAAAAAAATCGTGAATTACTCTTAAAAAAAGCACTTAACTCGGTAAAAAGCAACTATGATTATATTTTGATTGACTCTCCTCCTGCACTAGGACCCATAACGATTAATGCATTGGGGGCTGCTGATTCAGTCATTATCCCAATTCAGTGTGAATTCTTTGCATTAGAGGGGTTGGCACAACTCCTGAATACGATTAATCTTTTAAAAAAGTCTATTAATCCCAAGTTGAAGATTAAAGGTTTTTTACCCACCATGTATTCGGTACAGAATAATCTCTCCAAGCAGGTGTTACAAGATTTAGAGCATCACTTTAAGGATAAACTTTTTTTAGGTAAGGAGAATGAGTTTATTATTGTTCCAAGAAATATAAAAATTGCAGAGAGTCCAAGTTTTGGACAGCCTGTAACGACCTATGCACAGAAGTCTAAAGGTGCAAAAGCCTATAATAATTTAGCAAAAAGTATTCTCAAAGGATAAATAATGGCATTAGGTAGAGGTTTGGGGGCAATATTAGATGAAGTTGGACAGGCGTATGATAATGAAGCAGAAGGATTTAGCTCTAACTCCTCTGGACAGATACGAGAGATTGATATAGAGGATATATCACCCAATCCTTATCAACCACGAAAGTATTTTGATGAGGAGGCACTTGTTGAACTCTCTGAGTCTATTAAACGGCATGGGTTACTTCAACCCATTGTTGTTATAGACAAAGGGGATGATGAGTATCTTTTAGTAGCAGGTGAGAGACGACTTCGAGCACATGAATTGGCAAAAATTCAGACGATTAAAGCGATTATTGCAGATGTTGATATTGATGATTCTCGTCTAAGAGAGTTAGCACTTATTGAGAATATTCAACGAGAAAATCTTAACTCTATTGAGTTAGCACACTCCTATGATGAGTTGATAAAAGTTTATAGTATCACTCATGAAGAACTCTCCTCTTTTGTGCATAAAAGTCGTTCTCAAATTACTAATACTTTAAGACTTTTGATGCTATCTGCGTATGTTCAAAAGAAGTTGATAGGTGCGTATATCTCACAAGGTCATGCCAAGATTTTAGTGGGTTTTGATGAAAAAGAGCAGAAACAGTTGGTGGATACGATTATTGGAAAGAAATTAAGTGTTCGCGAGGCAGAGTTGTTGGCAAAAAACTTTAAAAATCTTCGAGATAAACCATTACATATTAAAAAAAATCAGAGTTTAATGAACGGACATCAAGAGAAATTTTTTAAAAAAATACCATTTCAATTTAAATTAAAAAATGATGCTATTGAGATAAAGTTTAAAAATAAAGAGGAAGTTGAAAAATTTCTTTCTATGTTGAAATAATAGTGTTGAATAATAGTTGTATTTAATGGCTATTTTTATTTTCAATTTTACTCATTTTTACCTCGTTTTCTCTTCTCTTATGACACCAATTGTAACAAGAGCCTCTTAATCAATAGTTATCTTTCTTATAAGAGCTTAAAACGACTAAAATTTAATAAAAATATTACATCAAAAAAGTTATACTACGCCAAATTTTTTGAGGAGTTTGAATGCTTGACCTAAACCCTGGTTTGATGTTATTTGTTCTGGTTATCTTTTTTACTCTCATGGTTTTGCTGAATCAAATGCTCTATAAGCCGTTAATAAAGTTTATGGACGATAGAGACAATTCTATCGCAGATGATTTAAAAAGTGCCAATGAGATGTCAGGAAGCAACGATGAACTAAATGCTAAAGCAGATGCTATTTTAGCAGATGCCAAAGCAGAAGCGAATGCAGTTAGAGAAAAAGCTACTAATGAAGCCAAAGCTTTAGCTGAAAGTAAAATAAAGAGTAAAACAGAAGAGCTTGATGGAAAATATCAATCTTTTTTGAGCGAACTTTCCAAAGAGAAAGAAGAGTTAGAGAAATCTCTTTTAGAGCAGATGCCTCTCTTCAAAGAGAGTCTAAATAATAAAATGAACAGTTTATAAAAGGAGAATGGAGAATGAAATTAAATAAAATTACATTGGCTATCGCTTTTGTATTGCCTGTAATTGCCATGGCATCGGGAGCAGAGCATCATGAAGTCTCTATGTCAAATTCAGACTTTTGGTCTAGAGTAATTAACTTTTCAATTTTTGTAGCTCTTTTATATTATCTTGCGGCGAACCCTATCAAAGCTTTTTTCAGAGGAAGAAGTGCAGGAATAGCAAATAAGATAAAAGAGATTGAGGATAAACTAAATGCTTCTAAAGAGGCAGTAAAAGTTGCTGAGGCAAACTTGGTTTTAAGTCAAGAAAAATCGGAATCGATAAAAAAAGACTCACTTACCGAGGGAGCTATTTTAGCAGAAAATATTGCTAATAAAAATAGTGAAACTTTGGCTTCGCTTGATAAACAGAGTAGCGAAAAAATGGAACATGAGAGTAAAAAGATGGCAAAAGATACCATCCATTCTATTCTTAATGACGCTATCAGTACGAATGATATCACTGTTGATGAGTCAAAAGTAGTTTCCTTAGTATCTAAGAAGGTGGCATAATGGAAGAGTTAATTGCAAAACGATATGTAAATGCTCTCTCAGAGGTAGCAACTTCTGAGCAAAAGGCAGAGTACAGCGAAGTTTTAAATGCTATTTCTGAACTTTTAAAGGATGAGAGTGTGATAGAGAGATTAACCTCTCCGCTAATTTCATCTGCCGATAAAACAGCATTTATACTAGATGGAATTAAAGGGTCTGATTCTAACTTAGAGAATTTTATCAAGATTTTAGGTGAAAATTCACGTCTTGAGCTTATACCAAATATCGCAAAAAGTCTTAATCAAGAGTTACAAAAAGAGAGTAATGAGTATGAGGGAGTTGTTACTTCTAGTAACGCTCTGTCTGATGCAGACCTTGAAGATTTACAAAACTCTCTTAAAACCCATACAGGTTCTAGCATCAAATTGACGCAAACACAATCTGATGTAGAGGGTATACGTGTATCGGTTGAGGATTTAGGCATTGAGGTAAACTTCTCTAAGCAGAGAGTTAAAGAACAATTAATTGATTTCATCACGAAATCACTATAACTAAAAACGGAAGGAGTTGCAGTGGCAAACAAGTTACAAGCAGACGAAATTAGCTCGATAATCAAAGAGAGAATTGAGAATTTTGAGATAGGCGTAGATATCAACGAAGTTGGTAAGGTAGTAGGTGTTGCGGATGGAATTACATCTGTATATGGTCTTAACAACGTTATGGCAGGAGAGGTTGTAGAGTTCGAAACTGGTGTAAACGGTATGGTTCTTAACCTTGAAGAGGCAAACGTAGGTATTGTTGTTCTTGGCTCAATGACAGGAATTAGAGAAGGAATGAGCGTTAAGCGAACAGGGAAACTTCTTAGAATGCCTGTAGGTGACGCGATGGTTGGACGAGTGGTTAACGCACTTGGTGAGCCAATTGATGGTAAAGGTCCAATCGAGACTACAGAGACAAGACTTCTTGAAGAGAAAGCACCAGGGATTATGGCTAGAAAGTCAGTTCATGAGCCACTTCAAACTGGTATCAAAGCGATTGATGCACTTGTACCTGTTGGGCGAGGACAGAGAGAGCTTATCATTGGTGATAGACAAACAGGTAAGACAACTTTGGCGATTGATACTATCATTAACCAAAAAGGTCAAGATGTTACTTGTGTATATGTTGCAATTGGTCAAAAGCAGTCAAATATCGCTGCAATGGTTAAGAAACTAGAAGAGCATGGAGCGATGGAGTACACAATTGTTGTAGCATCTACTGCTGCTGATTCTGCTGCGTTACAGTACCTTTCACCTTACGCAGGTGTTACTTTGGCTGAATATTACATGAACTCTAGCAGACATGCCGTTATCTTCTATGATGACCTCTCTAAACACGCCGTTGCTTACAGAGAGATGTCTTTGATTTTAAGAAGACCTCCAGGTAGAGAAGCGTACCCAGGAGATGTTTTTTATCTTCATTCAAGACTACTTGAAAGAGCGGCTAAACTTTCTGATGCAAATGGTGCAGGTTCTATTACTGCCTTCCCAATTATTGAAACTCAAGCAGGTGATGTTGCAGCATATATCCCAACCAACGTAATTTCAATTACTGATGGACAGATTTTCTTAGAAACTGACCTTTTTAATTCAGGTGTAAGACCTGCGATTAATGTCGGGCTTTCAGTATCTAGAGTTGGTGGTGCAGCACAGATTAAAGCTACTAAACAAGTTGCAGGAACACTTAGACTAGACCTTGCAGCGTTTAGAGAGCTTCAAGCGTTTGCACAGTTTGCATCAGACCTTGATGAATATAGTCAACAACAACTTGCACGTGGAGCTAGAATGGTTGAGGTTCTTAAACAAGGACCATTTGTTCCCGTTGCCATTGAGAAACAAGTTGTAATGATTTTTGCAGGAAATGGAGGTTATCTTGATAATATCCCAGCAGAGGCGGTTACTAAGTTTGAATCAGAGTTAATGCCATTTATGGATGCTAAACATACAGCTATCCTAGATAGCATTAGAGATGAGAAAAAAATCACTGGTGATACAGAGACAGCATTAAATAAAGCACTTGAAGAGTTCAGCGAAACTTTTTCGGCATAGGAGGCTAAATCATGGCTAACTTAAAAGATATTAAACGGAAGATTTCGAGTGTCAAAGGTACTCAGAAGACGACCCGTGCAATGAAACTGGTTTCATCGTCAAAGCTTAAAAAGGCAGAAGAGGTTGCAAAACGCTCTAAAATCTATGCTACTAAATTGACTGAACTTTTGAGCGAAATCGCTCAAAAGATGAACCAAAGTGATGGAGATATAGATAATATTTTCTTTAAAGAGAATAAAAATCCATCCAAAGTTGATATTGTATTTGTCTCTGCTGATAAAGGTCTTTGTGGAGGGTTTAACTATCAAACCATCAAGAGAACCAACAAACTTCTAAAAGAGTTTGATGAGGCTGGTGTTGAGGTTAGACTAAGTGGTATCGGTAAAAAAGGTATTGCATTTTACAAATATAATAAACGAGATATGATAAATGAGATAAATGATTTGAGCTCTTCTCCTAGTTATGAGAGAGCTTCTGAATTTATCTCTGTATTGGTTGAGGATTATCTTCAAGGAAAAACTGACAAAATTGTATTGGTCTATAATGGCTATGTAAATATGATTACTCAGGAAATTGTAGAACAACAACTTCTTCCAGTGGATATGTCAAAAATCGAGTTAAACTCTGTCTCGATGTCTGAATTAGAGATTGAACCAGATGATGATGATACTCTTATGAATGCGTTGGTTAAAAAATATATTGAGTATTCAATGTATTATGGACTCCTTACATCTTTGGCAGGTGAACACAGTGCCAGAATGCAAGCGATGGACGCAGCGACTAAGAACGCGGGTGAGATGGTGCAGAAGTTAACAGTTAAGTATAACAAAGCAAGACAAGAAGCGATTACGACTGAACTCATTGAGATTATCAGTGGTATGGAATCGTTGAAATAGAAAAGGAGAATAGATAATGACAGGTAAAGTAGTACAGGTACTAGGTCCAGTTGTTGATGTTGATTTTACGGATTACCTTCCAGCAATCAATGAGGCATTGGAGACAACAATTAAGTTAGAGAATGGTGACCAGAGATTGGTTCTTGAAGTAGCAGCACAACTTGGTGATAACCGAGTAAGAACTATTGCTATGGATATGAGTGAAGGTTTAGTACGTGGTCAAGAGGTAAAAGCTACTGGTGACTCAATCAAAGTTCCAGTTGGTGAAGAGGTTCTTGGTCGAATCTTTAACGTTATCGGTGAGACTGTTGATGATGGTGCTGAATTCTCTTGTAAAGAGTATCGTTCAATTCACAGAGATCCACCACCATTTGAGGAGCAGAGTACAAAAACAGAGGTTTTTGAAACAGGTATCAAAGTAGTTGACCTTCTTGCTCCTTATAATAAAGGTGGAAAAGTAGGACTATTTGGTGGTGCGGGTGTTGGTAAAACAGTTATCATCATGGAGCTTATCAATAATGTTGCGATGAAACACAGTGGTTACTCTGTATTTGCTGGTGTTGGTGAGAGAACCCGTGAAGGAAATGACCTCTACTTCGAAATGGAAGAGTCAAACGTACTTGACAAAGTTGCTCTATGTTACGGGCAGATGAGTGAACCTCCAGGAGCAAGAAATAGAATTGCACTTACAGGTCTTACAATGGCTGAGTATTTCCGTGATGAGATGGGTCTTGACGTTCTTATGTTCGTTGATAATATCTTTAGATTTGCTCAATCAGGTTCTGAAATGTCAGCGCTTCTTGGAAGAATTCCATCAGCAGTTGGATATCAACCAACATTGGCATCAGAGATGGGTAAACTTCAAGAGAGAATTACCTCAACAACAAAAGGTTCAATTACATCTGTTCAAGCAGTATATGTTCCTGCGGATGACTTGACTGACCCTGCTCCTGCTTCTGTATTTGCTCACCTTGATGCAACTACAGTACTTAACAGAAGTATTGCCGAAAAAGGTATCTATCCTGCGGTTGACCCATTGGATTCTACCTCAAGAATGCTTGACCCACAAATCCTTGGTGAGGAGCATTATGCTGTAGCACGTGGTGTTCAGACAATTCTTCAAAAGTACAAAGACCTTCAAGATATTATTGCAATTCTTGGTATGGATGAGCTTAGTGAAGAGGACAGAAATACTGTTGAGAGAGCAAGAAAGATTGAAAAATACCTTTCTCAGCCTTTCCATGTTGCTGAAGTATTTACAGGAAGCCCAGGTGTTTATGTTGAACTCGCTGATACTATCGCAGGATTCAAAGGTCTTATTGAAGGTAAATATGACGATATGCTCGAAGCATCATTCTACATGGTAGGTAATATGGACGAAGCAATCGCTAAAAACGAAAAGATTTTAGCTAAAGCTAAATAAGCATAAGGAGTTTAATTATGGAACTCATGAAACTTGAAATTGTGACACCTTTGGGTGTCATTTTCAATGATGAAATAAAACAAGTAACCATTCCTGGTTCAGAGGGTGAGTTTGGAGTACTAGCAGGTCACGCTTCTTTAGTCTCTCTCCTCGATGCAGGTGTGATAGTAATAGAGACAAAAGAGTCAAAAGAGCTTTCTGTTGCTATTAACGGTGGTTATGTCAAAGTTGAAGAGGATAAGACCCTTTGTGTAGTTGATGGTGCAGTTGCCATTGATGCTGAAGGTTCTGACCTTGCAACGGCTCTTGCTAACGCGAAGGAGTTACTTCGCAAAGCAGGTGAATCTAATGTAGGAATTGCTTCGGCTATGAGTAAAATAGATAGATTGGCTTAATCTGACTATTAGAACAGGACTTTTGGTTCTGTTCGTTTTTTAATAAATCTTTTATATCTTTTTCTTTTTCTTCTAATTATCTTTTTCAAATTGATTAAATTTTATCCATAAAATTGTCTAATTAATATAATTTTTCTATTATAATTTCCATAACTTAAACGGATAGGAGTTTTTATGGCAGGATTTAAAGCATTAAAAGGACAAGGACACTGGCCCACATTGATGGCAGCTTTCTTATATTTTGATTTTTCATTTATGGTATGGACAATGATAGGACCGCTCTCAACAGAAATTGCTGAGTCTTTGGCACTTGGTGGATTTATAATGAGTGCTTCTCAAAAAGCAACCCTACTATCTATACCTGTACTTTCAGGGGCATTACTTAGAATCCTACTTGGATTTGGTGTAGATAAATTTGGAGCAAAAAAGACAGCCATAATGGCACAGCTTATCGTTATTTCTGTTCTCTTTTACGCATTCTTTAGAGGGGCAAGTATCTCTTATAATGAACTTCTTGTTGTGGCACTGGGTCTTGGTTTTGCAGGTGCTTCATTTGCCGTAGCACTTCCACAAGCGGGTCAATGGTATCCACCAAAACTCCAAGGGGTTGTTTTGGGTATTGCAGGTGCGGGTAATATAGGGGTTGTTGTTGACTTTATTTTTGCTCCCAAAATTGCTGAAATTTGGGGTTGGGAAGCAGTATTTTTAGTTGGTGGTTCTCTCTCCTTTATTGTACTTATTGCTTATATTATAATGGCAAAAGATGCTCCAAAAGAGATTTATACCTCACGTCCTAAAAAGCTTAAGGATTATGGTAAGCTAATGAAAGACAAAGATACATGGTGGTTTGCACTCTTTTATGCTATCTCATTTGGTGGATTTATTGGTTTTGCTTCGTATATGAAAGTTTATCTAATGAATACCTATCAAGTAGACATGGCAGCCATTGGTATGGATTGGTTTGACGAAGGCAATGTAAAAGTAATAGCAGGATACTTTGGGGCATTAACCATCTTTGCAGGAGCAATTCTACGTCCATTTGGTGGTGCATTAGCCGATAAACTAGGTGGTGTAAAATCTCTTTATATCTTCTTTGGACTGGTTGCAATTTTTGCAGGAATCAATGCGATGGTAGTTTTACCATTTTGGGTAGCAATTGGACTTCTTTTCCTCATCATGGCAAACCTTGGTATGGCAAATGGTGCAGTATTTCAACTTGTCCCTCAACGTTTTGGTAAGGACATGGGAATCATGACAGGACTTATTGGTGCTGCGGGAGGTATTGGAGGATCAGTACTGATTCAGACACTGGGTTGGTCAAAAGGTGCATTTGATGGTTACGGTGCAGGGTTTATGATATTTACAGGAATTGTTGCTGTTGCATTGGTAGGAATCTCAATGGTTAAGACCCGTTGGAGAACCACATGGGGTGTTCAAGCTGGTGGAAGAATCTAGCACAAAAATGTGGTAAACTTCTTGCAGAATTTATGGGAATCGGAGACTTCAGTCCCGAACAAGAGGAGGCTAAAGCCATTGGTTCCTAGTTTTTATACTTCATAAAAAGGAAAAATTATGAGTAAACAGACCATAAAAACCTCAGGCTTCACTCTTGCCAAAGGAAAAGAACTAACAGGTGATGACTATTTTGATGTCAAAACTATTGATAATCTCACTATCGCAATCGTTTGTGATGGTGTAGGTTCTGCTGATGAGGGAGCAGAGGCGGCAAAAAGAGTTACAAAATATCTTATGACCAACTTTAAAAACCGTCCTATGGCATGGAGCATCGAAAAATCTATTAAGAAATTTATCCACTCCATCAACGATATCTTATACAAAGAGTCGATGATAAACTATGAACGCCCCGAACTTGTCACCACCCTAACCATTGCCATTATCGAAGGAAACCGTCTCTATGCAGCGAATGTCGGAGACAGTCGAATCTATCTTCAACGTAATGGAATTATGAGTCAACTCTCACACGACCAAGTGATGGAGGAAGAGGGATATGATGGTGTACTCACCCAAGCGATAGGAATAGACCAGAGCGTCTCACCCTACTATTTTGAAAATATTATTAATGCAAAAGATAAGATTTTGCTCTGTTCTGATGGACTTTACACCGTTATGGATGATGATCTACTCTCCCAAAAAATAGATTTTGGTGCACATAATATCATTAAACGTGCTAGTAAAATGATGAACGATGACTTACCTGACGATACCACTGCCATAGTTATTGATATTTTGGGTGTTGACAAAGTTGCTCAAATGAAAGAGCAAGATATTATTATCCCTGAAAAGCTTGACGTGGGAATGGTAATAGATGGATATAAACTAACAAAGTCACTTATCCAAAACAACCGTACATGGCTCTGTGTCAACAAAGGAAAAAACTATGTCTTAAAGTTTGCTCCTCTTGAAGCAATAGATGACCCTATTGTCCTAGACCTATATGTCAAAGAGGCGTGGAACTCTAACCGTCTAAAAGCAGGATTTTTTCCCAAAGCTGTTGTCCCAAAAAATCGAACCCATCGCTACTACGTAATGAAGGCATTAGATGGAGTTGACCTAAAAACCCATCTAAAAAAGAGAAATCTTTCCGTAGATGATACGGTAAATCTTGCCAAAATGCTTCTGAAGATGAGCCAATATCTCCTAAAGTTTGACCTCGTACATGGCGACATCAAACCAGAAAATATCATGATAAGCGAACGTGATGGAAAACACATTTTCAAGGTTATAGATTTTGGCTCTATGACAGAACTATATAGCATCTCTTCTAGTGCAGGAACTCCCTCCTACCTAGCTCCAGAACGTTTCACGGGAGCTAGTATCAATGAAGGAAGTGAAATATTTTCCATCGGCGTTACCCTCTATGAGGCACTGAGCGAAAAGTTCCCCTACGGAGAGATAGAGCCTTTTCAACAACCTACCTTTAAAAGCCCAAAATCACCTCAAAAAGAGAATGGAAACATCCCACCGTGGTTAAACAGTATTATCCTACGAGCTATCGAAAAAGACACAACCTTACGTTACCAAAACTATAGTGAGATGCTATTTGAGATTTCAAATCCCAATAAAGTAAAACCCTATTTTGATAAAAAGACCACACTTATTGAGCGTAAACCTATTGCTGTCTATAGAGCTCTATTTACGATCTCTTTTTTGGTGAATTTGATTTTGGTGGTTTTGTTATTGAGGTAGAATCAATAACAGACCTTCTTATCCGAAATCACCCCAATATTATTCACCCCAAAGTGGTCTTGTAGTTCATAGATTTCACTTCTTTTCATACGTCCCAGTGAGTTAAAAGGTCGTCCTCCTAAAAACATACTTTTTTTGGCTCTCTCTTTTAGAGTTTTTCCTTTGAGGATGGCGTATTGATATGGTTCGTAGTGCTTTAGGTTATGTTTGTTTCTTGCTCGTTTTAATGCTTTTATTTCAGGAAAAAAGTAGGATTTCCCTGTCAGGTAGCGTGATATCTCATTTTTTTGGCTAAAGCTACTCATTTCAGACATATAGCGTTTGTAGTCATTATAGTAGCGACAATCCACATCAGAGTTATTTTTTCCATTTTGACACTTGAGTAGGCTTCCTGATTTGTAGGCGATAACTGAGCTGTTTAGGCTTTTTCCGATGCGATTGTAGTGGATAAATTTATTGGCTAGTTTTGTTAAACTTGCTTTGGGTGAGAATGGATTGCTTGGCTCTCCGTACATCATGTAATAGTGCAAAGTCAACTGAGTAGGTCCAAATGCCCCTGTGGTAGAGACGGCAAAAATATTTCCTCTGGACTCTAGGTAAGTAATTACCACTAACAGTTTATACGCTTCTATTTGGGGAATACTCAACTTTGAAGCCAACGCGGTGGCTACCTCATCATACTCCTCTCCAAAAAGGGCAATGAACCGTGCAAACTGCTCCTTGTCTCCTACTTTTCCTTTTTTGATGCCAAAGGCTTTTTCTGCTTTCTCTACACGCTCTCTGCTAAGTGTCATATCTACCCCATTATGTACATATGCCCAACGAATAAGAGGATAGAGGTAGCCTACATCATTAAGCATATCTCTTTTTTGTAGCTCTCCATAAAATTTATCACTTGGAACAGGTTTAATAAACCCTTTTTGGGTTTGAAAACAGCGTAACTCTTCGGCTTTTATCTTATCTCGGTGGGTGGTAAAATAGTTATTAAAAAATGAGAATTTTCTAAAAAAATCACTGTCATTAGTGGTAAATAGCATGGCATACCATCTATTTAAATAGGCCTCTTTGGTTAAATTTTTAGGATACAGTACTGTATCAAAATATATTTTTTGAGGGGTCTCTAGTTTTTGATAAAAGCTCTTTTGACACGCATAGTTATCTAAAAAAAATTGCTCTATTGAGGAGCTTTTGGCTACTTTTTTTTGCCAAAACTCTTTGGAGTTGGAACACCCTGCACTTAAATACGGTGTGAATATCAGCAGTAGAACGATAAGTTGTAACTGTTTTTTCATATCTTTAAATCCTTGTTTATACTCTTAATTTAATTTTAGAGAGATTATAACCTATCTTATGGTAAAAATCCACATGGAAAAATTACTATTTATACTATTATCTGTTCTCTTATGGACACCTGCCTTTTCAAAACTAAATATTATCGTCTCTATCCAACCCCAAAGGGGAATATATTAATCTTACTCTGATGGTACTTTCAGGGTTATTCTCTTCTATTTTTACCCTATTTGGTCTCTACATCTCCTACAGTTACAATATCGCCTCAGGAGCTGCTATTATTCTAATTTCAGCTTTTTCTCTCTTTTCATTTTTAATAATTAATAAATTAAGATTATTTTAATATTAAGTATATAAATGATATAATTTCAACATAATTTACCATAAAGAAGGTTAACAAAAAATAATGAAAAAGAAATTTAATAAGATAATATTATTCCTATTGATATTTAGCTCTTTAGGGTACTCAAGCAATGATGGTATCACAGAAATGTATGAATTTATGGGGATTCAAACAGGAGTCTCTTCAGTAAATATTAAAGCAGAATCTGGCTCGGACATACTTGCTCCGAGCATTGGGTTTAAATATGGTCAACAGACATCTCAATGGAGAACAGCTATCTACTATAATTTTGCACAAAACTCCGATGACAAATTTCATAGTGTAGTAGCACAGATTGACTATGGTGTACTCACAGAAGCGTTTGCTAATGCTCCATTTAAACCCTATATCGGTTTCTCTATTGGGATAATGCAACACAGTTCGGATGATGGTAGTAATAGTGACTTCATCTATGGAGTTGATACGGGAGTCAATTATGTACTAAATAATAATATTGATATAGACTTAGGTTTTCAACATATGTTAACAAGCAGTAAACTCAAAAGTCTTGATGGTATGAACAACTTAAGTGTATCACTTCACTACTATTTCGACTAAAAAATCAGGAGAAGACATTGTCATTTTTTTCATACCAAACCATTAAAAGTATTCTATTTAAACTTGACCCCGAGACAGCCCATTCTATTGGAGGGTTAGCCCTCAAAGCTTCGGCATATGCCCCTACCATTCTAAAACTGGCAAAAAACCACTACTTCGTACAAGAGCCTATTTTAAAACAAGAGCTATTTGGACGAAAGTTTCTAAACCCTGTGGGATTGGCAGCTGGATTTGATAAAAATGGTGAGTACATTACCGCCATGCCTACCCTTGGATTTGGTTATACCGAAATAGGAACCATTACTCCTAAACCACAAGATGGAAACCCTCGCCCACGACTTTTTAGGCTGAAAGAGGAGCGTTCTATTCAAAATGCGATGGGATTCAATAATCGTGGAGCATCGTTTATGAAAAAACGTCTTGATAAGCTCTATTTTTTTGACTATCCTATCGGGATTAATATCGGTAAAAACAAACTTACCAGTGAAGATAATGCATTAAAAGATTATGAAATTTTACTTCATGCTTTTAAAGATTATGGTGATTACATCGTTATTAATATCTCCTCCCCAAATACCCCAGGTCTTCGAGACTTACAAAATGAGAAGTTTATCACCGATTTATTTACCATGGCAAAAGGGATTACAGACCAACCCATACTCTTGAAAATTGCTCCTGATATGAGTGAGAAAGATGCGATTGATTTGTGTACGACGGCAGTTAATGCAGGTGCGAGTGGTATTATTGCAACCAATACTACTATTGATTACTCTGTCACTCCAAATGCCAAAGATTTTGGGGGTATTTCAGGAGAATTGGTGCGTGAAAAGTCTTTTAAACTCTTCCAAGCTGTTGCAAAGGAGCTTTATGGAAAAACCACTCTTATCTCGGTGGGAGGAATAGAGAGTGCAGAGGATGCCTATCGGAGAATCAAAGCAGGAGCTACCCTTGTACAGGTCTACTCTATGCTTATCTATAATGGACCAAAGATGATAAAAGATATTAATCAAGGGCTAATAACATTACTTAAAGCAGATGGTTACAGCAATATCTCTGAAGCCATTGGGGCAGATTATCAAAAATGAGGAATCGGCAACTGCCGATTCTAATTTCTACTACTTTAACTTATCATAAAACCAGTTAGTAGCCTCTACAAAACCATCAACTGAACCACAATCAAAGCGTTTACCTTTGAATTTATAAGCGATAACTCTCCCCTCTTTGGCTTGGGTCATTAGTGCATCAGTAATCTGTATCTCTCCCCCTTTTCCAGCTTTAGTTTCTCGTAGGATGTCAAAGATGTCAGGAGTCAAAATATAACGTCCAATAATCGCAAGATTTGAGGGGGCATCTTTGGGGTCTGGTTTCTCTACCATATCGGTGATACGATAGGTATCATCAGTTCCATCAACTAATTTTCCTGCAATCACCCCATATTTATGAGTCTGCTCCATTGGTATCTCTTCTATGGCAACAACAGAGCATTGATACCTCTCATACACCTCTATCATCTGCTCTAGTACCCCTTTATTTTCATTGTGGCAGAGGTCATCAGCTAAAATAATGGCAAATGACTCTTTTCCAATCAGTGTTTCACCTGTTAAAATAGCATGACCCAAGCCTCTTATCTCTAGTTGTCGTGTATAGGAAAAAGTACAATTACTAATCAACCCTCGTATCTCATCTAAAAGTGTCTCTTTGCTACCCCCTTTAATCTGATGCTCTAGCTCATAGGAGATATCAAAATGGTCTTCGATGGCTCTTTTTCCTCGTCCACTAACAATTGCCATGGTATTAATACCTGCTCTAACTGCCTCCTCTACACCATACTGAATAAGTGGTTTTGTCAAAATAGGAAGCATCTCCTTAGGGGTTGCTTTGGTAGCAGGAAGAAAGCGTGTTCCGTATCCTGCTGCGGGGAATAGACATTTATTTATCATTACTGTTTAACCTTTATTATTTATTTTTGGTTCATAATTTTTAATCAATTTTTACCTGATTATCTACTTTTAATATCTCTAATATAACAGACCTTAAGGGGTTTTATCAGAGTAATAATGCTTTTCTAAAAATGCTACTTCAGTTTAAAATATTTTTTAGTATATTTAAATACAGCACCATTATCATCTGCTAAAAGCAGGGTTCCATTGTCATCAAAGGCGATACCCTCTTGGGCGAATTTTGGTAGATTGTAGCTCTTTTTCTTCATCTTGCCTTTTTTTAAATTATAGATGTAGAGTTTATCATTTTTATCACTAATAATATAGAGATTTTCATTATAATAATCCATCCCTGAAGTGTCTAAAATATCATGTTTGATACTATCAATGATATTGGCATAGTTTTGAGTAATTTTGACAATAAGTATCTTGGCATCTTTTTTCTTTTTTGCTTGGATAGCGAGATAGTACAACTCTCCTACCTTGGCGATTCCTTCGATTCCTGATTTTTTATTTGGCGTAAAATCTTTGCCTTTTATTTTGAGGTATTTAGTCTGTAGGGTCTCTCTATCTACAAGCAATAATGCTCCATCTTCAATGGCAAAAATAATCTCTTTCTCTTGGCATACGACACCCTCTAGGTCATAGTCTCCTAGTTTATGCCGTGCAATTGTTTTTCCCTCTTTTGTGATTTCATAGAAACTCCCTTCATCATTGGCAACCATATAGGTGTCGGTATTCTTACAATAGGAGAGACCTGAAGCCTCTGCTATTTTTGAAATTTTATGCTTATGGTTATCGTTGTATGTGTTGTTATCCATTTTGCTCCAACAAAATGAGCTTAAAAGTAGCAAAAGTGAAATGCTAGATAGTGCTATTGGTCTCATTGTTATCCTTTTTAGTTAAAGTTAAATCTATATTATAAATGGTTTTATACTCCAAGAGAGCATCTTCTAAAAACATTATAAGTGAAGCTTCATCTTTTTCACCTATCATTGGTTCTATAAGAAGTTCATCTTTGTACCCTAAAAAATATACCGTAGGTGTTCCATTGGGAGGTGTAAGATTTTCTGGAATCTTCTCACCCAAATAGATGATTTTTTTATGAAAATATTTACTAATAAGCTGGGCAGGTTTTTGAAGCTTCATGGTTGTTTTTAACTGTTGACAAGAGGGGCAGTGTGGTTGAGTGATAAAAAGCATTGTAATTTCTGTAGGAATCTGTTCTTTTGGAATATCTGCTCTTTTCTCCTCTTCTTGTGGATTACACGCGATAAATAGGAGAGATATTATTATAAAATAGATAATTTTTTTTAAACTCATAGAGTGTTTTCCTTGCTATCTTTTTTTCATTTGTAACTTTTAATGTCACATTATACCTAAAACTCAAATCCTCCACCAGCCCCTTTGTTCATACTGGAGTATACCGCATGAACATAGGAGTCTCTAATCTCGCAATTGTGAAGTTTTGAGCAGAGAAGACAGCTTTTAACTCCCTGTTGAACTTGACACGATTGAAGCTCTTTTAGTTTTGCTTTAAGGGCTATCTCCCACTCATCTAGTGAAATATCATCCATCATTTAGATACCGTATGCCAATTTGAGTGCTGATATCTCATATTTTGAGCCAAAAAAACAGGGAGATGTATCGTGGGGGTGTGCAGGAACAAGTTCTAGCAGTCGCATACCATTATCATCAATTGCTTCACCACCTGCTTGTTCATACATCAATGCAAAAGGGATAACTTCAAAGAGTTGACGGAGTTTTCCATTGGGGATATCGGTTGTACTAGGGTAGGAGAATAGTCCTCCTCCTTTTAGCATGATTTGGTGTAGGTCTGGTACCATTCCTCCCGAGTATCGTAGACGGTAGCCTTCCAAAAAGAGTGAGTCGATAAAGTTTTTGTGTTGTTTTGCCCAGTGCTGTTGAGTTCCACCAGAGGCGTTGAGTTTTCCTTTCTCTTTCATCTCTATCTCACCGATAAGTTTAAACTCACTATCCATAACACGGTATAGCATTGGTTTGCTGTCACACGTGGCAATGACTAATTCTATCCTAGGTCCATAGACCACATAGGCAGATGCGACAAGATTCTCTCCTCTTAATTCCCCCTCATAGATACCAAAAATAGAACCAACAGAGAGGTTAACATCCACCAAGCTAGAGCCATCTAATGGGTCATAACAGATGGTATACTTACCACTATCTGATATCTCTAGTATTCCCTCTTTTTCTTCACTTACGAGTGCTTTTACAGAGCTAATATGGGCAAAGGCCTTCTCAATAATAATATCAGATTGAACATCCAGTTTTAGTTGCTCTTCTCCTGAGGAGTTTTCACTATCACTGTAACCTAAATCAGCTGTTTTAATGGCATGGTCTATCTTAAAAGCAATTTTTTTTATTGTCTCAAATATCTGGTTCATTTTAATTTATACCTCTTTCGCATTTTTTTCTATCCAGTTTATAATCTCACTGGTGTTATTTAAATTCAATATATCTATGGTTTGGGGTATTGTATAGTTATTGATATCAATAGACCCATCAATGGCAATCGCTTCGGAGCAGGAGAGATAGCTCTCCTCTATTTTGTTTCTAAAGATAGCGATACGAGGTAGAGGAAGCGTCTTTAGCCCCTCCACAAGCAAGATATCGAAATGTACAAACATTTCGATAATCTCATCAAGATCCTTCTGACGTTTTGAAAAATAGGTGGTACGGGTAGAAGAGGTGACTACCACCTCTGCACCTGTTTGAGAAAATTTATGGCTATCTTTTCCCTCTACATCAAATATTGCTTTGTCTTTTGGGTCATGTTTGATAATAGCAATCTCTTTTTGCTTTATCATAACCTTAGCAACTTTTTCAACTAGTGTGGTTTTTCCACTTCCTGAGGGACCTGTAAATGCAACTGCAAAGCGTTTCATATGTTTCCTAAAAAATTTAATATGAGATTATACATTAATGTTTATTGAAAATATGTTAAAATATTTTTATCTTTTATTAATTTTAAGGTCTATAATGTATAAAAAAACAGTACTAATCTTTTTATTTTTGCTTCTTAACTCCTGTTCTGATAAAAATAAATCAAATATGCACCAACTTTTTAATCAAGATGATATCTACCATATCTCCCTGCTTAATACCGAAAAAGCACAGCTTATTGCCTCCTTAGAGACCAAAGCACTTTTGACAGCAACCTACCTTAATCCCGTTTATAGTAGAGAAAAATGTAAAGATTTTAAAGATGACTCCTCTCATTTATGTGAAGATATCTCTGATGGAGATTATTTCTTTGTTGGGGTCTTTATTCCCAACAGCAAAACACACCATTTTAACAATAAAGGCTACTCATTGACACTTAATGGTGCAAAACCAAAGGAGATAAAAAAGCTAGAAAAAGATGACCCTCTTAAGTATGAGATGCCAATGGTTGATAACTGGAGTACCTACTATCGTGTCAAATTTCCAATGGCTAATTCAAAGAAATTTAATCTTCTTTTCTCTAGTGACCGATTTGGGGTAGATAAATTGGAATTTTTAAAAGAGTAGAAGAGTTTAAAATGCTATAATAAACCACAACATTTAAAAATAAAAAGGAATCTAATATGAAAAACTTAGAAAATGGAGAGAATTTATTTACAAGTGATGATATAATGGTAAAATGTCCCAAAAATATGAGATGGGAAAATATGCAAGAGGTAAAAGATGGACGTTTCTGTGAAGGGTGTCATGAGAAGCTCTATTATGTAGGTGGTTACACCAAGGGTGAAGTAAAAACACTACAGCGAAAATATGGTTCGAATATCTGTGTAGGGGTACGAACCATTGTGACGGCAAGTTTGGCATTTGGCTTGTCCGCGTGTTCAGGTAAAGAGGTTAAGAGTAAGAAGATAGAGAGTCGCATAGAGAAGAGTTTTCATGAGCGACCTATGGTAGAACGACCTGTAGTTGTGGGTGTACCTCTCTTAGAATCAGAATAGAAGAGAGGATATCCTTGATAAAACTCAACCTTTAAACAATATAACTTAGGATACAATAGTAGCTATTAAGTAAAGGTTGAGGGAGTTATTTTGGGTTGGGAGATACATCTGCATCTTGTTGCAGCATTGTCATGGATTGGTGGCTCTGTGTTTATGTTTGTTTTGGGAATTTCACTAAAAAATAAAGAGGATCAAGATGCTGTTTATCCGAGAATTGGTCCTATTTTTGGTTATTTTGAGATTACTGCGTTGGTGACTCTGTTAATCACAGGTACATTGATGATTATTAATAATGGACTTATCTATATGCTTTTTGATAGTACGATAGATAATGTTGTTACCACGGCACTTCGTGGGAAGTTAATTTTGGTCGCTATTATGACGTTTATCACGCTGGTTCATACGGTTATTGCCTTTAGAACCAATGGTAAAAAGCGAAGTAAAATTGAGACTATTTTATCCAGAGGAGCATCTATGGGTATTTTTATTCTAAATTTTTTAGTACTTCACTATGCGATTGTGATACGAGATATTTTATGAATAGATAAAGTTATAGAGATATAAATGAAAATGAGATGTTTGAGTTGTCATAAGTTAAGTATTTTAAGCTTTTGTAATAGATGTCAAACTAAACTACTTCAACCCACTGTCTCCAAACGTCAAGTTGGCTCTTTGGATGTTTATAGTTTTTTTAAGTATCAAAATATAGAAAATTTACTGCTTACAAAACATACAGCACAAGGCTTTATTGTCTACAAAGCATTGGCTCAAATAACCTTTAGACCTTTTATCAAAAGATTTTTGAAAGAGGATAGACGATTGGTCTATGTGATAGGGGTGGATGAAACCGTTAAATATGGGTACAGCCATGTGGCTCTTTTAACTCATGCACTTCGAGCTAAACAATCTAAAATACTTCATGCAAAACTATTGGCAGAGAATCAGATTAGCTATGCAGGAAAGAGTTTGGAGTATCGGAAACAAAACCCAAGAGCATTTAAGTATACGGGGTTAAAAGATATTGAGGCAATATTAGTAGATGATATTATCACCACAGGAACCACGCTCCAAGAGGCAAAAAATGTTTTAGAATCTAAT
The DNA here is from genome assembly GCA_027076905.1 of Campylobacteraceae bacterium. Classification (GTDB taxonomy): domain Bacteria; phylum Campylobacterota; class Campylobacteria; order Campylobacterales; family Sulfurovaceae; genus UBA1140. The sequence continues at coordinate 22,412 of JALTGP010000250.1, forward strand.
GGACTTAAAGTACTTTTTTCACTCACTTTGGCAGATGCAAATAGATAGTTTGTTATAATAGTCATACAAAGGAGAGGTGATAATGAAGCGTGTTAAAAAATATATGGTGGTGTTGGCATTGGTTGGATTGACAGGTTGTGTCTCTGGTGTCAATGTTGGTAACAGTTTGGTTTCTGGAGAGTCCGAGCATGAGAATAGGTTTAATACTAATCAGTATGCATTTTTAACATCAAATTTGGATGCAATAACTACTCAACAGGATAGAAACAGTTTTTTAGAGGAGTTTATCTCTCAATCAAATATGCAGTGTCGGCACTATCTTGGAAATCCTCAACATCAAGTACAAAATATAACAAGCAGTGCAGAGCAGACTTTATATATGAGTATCTTTGACACAGTGAGTATGCTTTTTGGTGTCAAATATATAACGGATGTGGCAAAAGGGGTTTTTCTGAGTAATACCACGACCAATACACCTGAAAATCAATCTATGTATCAAAATGCTTTAGGTCCAGAGATTATTAGAGGAGTTGAGATAGCAAGATTGCGTTATGCTAATGTTATGAGGGCTAAAAAAAAGGAGAGTTTGGAGCATTATTCTATAGAGCATCTTCAGGGTGATATGGCAAAATATGATAAACAGTGTAGCAATGAGTTTGGATTGATGGAGATTAACAATGCTCTGAGACAAGCCCAAACACAGATGATGCGTTCAGGGGTACTTAAACCAAAAATAGACCCCATAGAGATTAAGAAAAAAGTAGAAGTGGCAACCAAAAAAGTGGAAGAAGAGACGCATAAGAAAGAGATAGAAAAAGAGATGAAAAAAAATATAAAAAAAGAGACTAAAAAACAAGATGCAAAATAAGATTCATTTTAATATTTTTGAGAAGCAAAAAGCGTTAAAAGAGGAGCTTCTTTTAAAAATAAAAAAAGAGCGTTTAGAGATAGGATATTATGGTCTGCCTGAACAGAGTATAGATGAGGTTTTGGCATTTGTCGAGACATTTGATTTAAAAATTGATACCATTGTGGTCTTGGGTATAGGGGGAAGCTCTTTAGGGTCAAAAGCTATATATGAGTTCTTGAAACCTGTTAAAAATCTCAAACGTAAACTTCTCTTTTTTGAGAGTACTGACCCATTGAATATTAAAGAGATACTTTCTCAAATAGAGATAGAAAAATCACACTTTTTGGTTATTAGTAAATCAGGAACAACCGTTGAGACCATATCTATATTTAAGTACCTTTATGCACAACAACAAGATGTCTCCTCCTATACGTTTATTACCGATAGAGAGTCTGCTTTGGATAATTTTGCAAAAAAAATAGATGCAAAAGTCTTCTATCTTCCCAAAGATGTAGGAGGACGTTTCTCGGTTCTATCTGTTGTGGGTCTTCTGCCTTTAGCTCTGTGTGGCGTAGATATTACAGCCCTTCTACAAGGTTCAAGTAGGGTACAAGAGAGCTTTTTTAATGATGGTTATATTAAAGAGACCCTGCTTAATAAAGCGATATTTTATGCCAAATATCATACTACTTATAGTATCAATTGTCTCTTTGCCTATACGGAGACACTGCGTTACTTTAGCGAGTGGTATGTACAGATTTGGGGAGAGAGTTTGGGAAAAAAACAAAATGATTCCGCCTTTCATGTGGGGCTTACCCCCATTGGCTTAATTGGACCAAAAGACCAACACTCTTTTTTACAACTGATTGTAGAGGGGACACGTGATAAGTCTGTTACTTTTATCAAGATAAATGATTTTGAAAATGAGCTAGAGGTTCCCGATGTGACACTTCCCTTTTTGGAGAAGCTTGATATTCTTAATGGCTTGACCTTTCATGACCTGATTACCATGCAGAGTGATTCCGTGATAGAGGCTCTGTTAGAGCAAAGAGACATCCCCCTAGATGAGATTATCATAGAACGTGTGGATGAGGAGAGTATGGGACAGTTAATCTATTACTATGAGTTGTTGACCTCTTTGGTGGGTCAGCTTATCAATGTTAATACTTATAATCAACCAGGTGTCGAATCAGGCAAGATTATTTTAAAAGAGAAGTTGAAAAATAATAGAAAAAAATTAAATCATAAAAAGTAGATAATCAGGCAAAAATTGACCTCTAATTTCGAGTCTATACCTCTTTTTATGTAGGTCTGTACGCCTTTTGTCTTTTATAGATATGATGTGTTTTATACCCACTGTAGGCAAAAATAGCCAAAAAAACTATATGGCTTACTCCTTTCCATATTTGTATGTCAAAGGATAGATTTACAATAGAAATTACTATCCAACCAAGGGTTAACTCAGCTATAAAATAGATAGCAGGAGTAAAGGTTCTTTTTCGTCTTCTCTCTTGTCTATTATTACCATTATTAATTTTCATCTAACCCTCCTTGTTATATAGTGTTAGTTTATATTAATATTATAGCACAAAAATCTAAGATTAAACTAATAGTATATTTTTTTTTGTTAAAAATATATGGAAAATTTATTATCTTGCCCTAAAAAGACACCTTTGTATATCTTTTTTTCTTTTTTTCTCAATTTCTTAGAGTATCAGTAGACACTCCTATCATTTTAGTAAATTGTCCTATTGAATACATATGAACTTTTTATGAGTTTACACATATTATAGAGGAGTAATTTTTGATTTAAGATAAGTTTATCTTTAATTGAAAAATGTTATTAATTATTTTTACTTGATTCTATATTTTCTAATGTTATAATTCACTATCAAATTTAGATTTGAATATATTTTAAAGGGATTTCTATATGAAAAAAATAATTTTACCGTTTATGATACTCTTAAGTCATTCAGCTTTTGCAGATACTAATGACATGATTTCTGATATTGTTGAGCAGTATCAGATGCTTGGAGGACATAAAGTACTTGTCGTTGCTATGGATGATGATAAATATGCTGCTGGTTGGGGTTTTAAATTTTCAAATACCAAAAGGGCGATTGCCAAAGCGATGAAAGGGTGTAATAAGTCTCGATTAAACTATCAGGTGAGTGCGGAGTGTATGGTTTATATGATAGATAATAAACTTCAAGCTACTACCACCACCATGAGTAGTAATGATACTATTAATACTGTTGAGGATAGTGTGGTTGAGACTACCATCGAAAAATCTCCTATTGACTCCTCTATTGTTAGTCAAATCAATGAGGTTGAAGAGATAATAGAAGTGATAGCAAATTAAGCTGTTTTCTGCTCAATATACCCTTGAACAAAAGATTTAATATCAGAGTAAATAAAGGAGTCTTTGTACTCTTTTATCTTACCACCACTTGCATTTGGGTGTCCTCCTCCATTTCCTATCTCTTCTGCCATTTTTGAGACATCGAGTCTGTTATTGGAACGTAAAGAGAAGTTTCCTCTCCAGTTTATATCCATATAGAAGTCATAATCAGGATTCTCTACTAAAAAGGTGTTACCCAAAATAGAGGTATTGCCTAAGTTATAGCCCAGTAGCCCCTTGTAGCCTCTATACTCTATGGTGAGACGCTGTTTATCAGAGCTTAGTAGTTGTGTCATGTAGATGGCTGCTAGATTGTCTTTAGTGTTGTCTTGTGCTTGTTTAAAGAACTCTTTTTTAAACTGATGAAGATTGTCATCAAGTGCGATATGTGCATTCTCTTTTTCAACATAGTTTTTCATGGCGTTTATAAGATGAAGTTTTAAATCTCTATCTTGTGCAGGAAATAGGGTTCGGTTAATCTCTCTGGCTCCTGAAATCATTCCCAGTCCTACTTTTCCAAACTCAAACAGTTCATCATCTGAAACCCAAATATCTATGGCATTTATCGCTTTTACGATTTGAGCGTAGTGGTTCTCTTTGTCAAAATTATGATGTTTTTGAAGCCAATGGTAGGTGATAAGTGTAGCACATTTGCTGGTATCAAGAGTATACCATGCATACTGCTCTGCTGTTTTTTCGCCTGAACCATGATGGTCAAGGAGTTGAATTTTTGCTCCAACCTCCATCGCTTCTGATTCTAGCCACTTTGCCTCTTTTGTTGTAAGATTCAAGTCGGTTACTAAGATAATATGCTCTTCTTTGTCTTTTCCTAAAAATTTTTCACGTTTAATCGTGGTGATAATCTCTTCTAGTCGGGCTTTTACCTCTGGACCATAGTTGGCATTGTATGAGTTTATATTTTTAAAACAGTTCTGAGTTAGGTATTGACAGCCATAGCCATCAAGGTCAATGTGTGATAGGTGATAGATGTACATGAATTATATATCCTCTAAAGTAAGTTCTTTTAGAAATGTATCTATTTTCCGTTGAAAGTTAGTTAAAAATGGTGAGATACTGCACATTCCAATGGCTCCATTTGGACAAGCATCGGCATATTGAGTACAATCAAAAATAGCAGGGGGCTTTCCCTCTGCTGCTATAATTACCTCTGCCAAGGTAATATTAGAAGCTTCTCTTGCCATAATGAACCCACCATGTGCCCCTTTTTTGGATTCCAAGATTCCTGCCTTGGCAAGTGACTGTAAGATTTTTGCCAAAAAACTTTTTGGAAAATTTAACTCTTTGGCTAACTGTTCTGCACCTATTGGTTTATCTGTATTACGGATAGTATCTAATGAGAGTAGAGCGTATTCACTTGCGCGTGTTAATAACATATATTTATATTCCTTCATTATTCTAATTAGGAGTATTTTACTCTAATTAGTATTAATTGTTGGTTGTAATCTCTATTTAACTATATCTTGCTAAAATACGGCTCATTTTATTTAAAACTATTTTAGATAAAAAATAAAAATACCAATCAGGAGGTCATTATGGCTTTAGATACGGCAAACAAGCAAGAGATAATTGCTAAATATTCAAGAGGTGAGAACGATACAGGTTCTACAGAAGTTCAAGTTGCATTAATTACAGCGAGAATTAAATACTTAACAGAGCATCTTAAAATAAACAAAAAAGATCACTCTTCAAGACTGGGACTACTTAAATTGGTTGGTCAAAGAAGAAGACTTATGAGATATTTAAGAAAAACTGACTTGACAAGATGGAGTACTATCAAAGCTGACCTTGGGATTAGAAATTAAGTTTTTACCTCTATTTCTTCCTTACATAACACAAGAATTTACTCTTGTGTTACTTTTTAACTTCAAAACTACTCACTTTATATTTTATTTTAAATAGGTTAAAAGTACTATATTTAGGGCTTTACGTGTATATAATTTAAACTGCTTAATAAACTTTAGTCGTATTGACTAAACTATTATTAAAATTTTGACTAAATATAACCTTGACAAAATTGACTCAATGTTGTATAATCCGATTAATCTTTGAAAGATATTTGATATTTTGAAGATATAAATTATATTAAAATAGGAGTTATATCTATATGAGTAATGAAAAAGAGAACTCATCCATAGACGCTGAAATAGAAACTTTAGATACATCCTACGAAGAGAAAAATCCTGAAGTTACAGAGGATAAACCCTCTTCGGAACTAGAAGAGCTTAGGGCTTCTGTTGCTTCTTGGGAAGATAAGTTTCTAAGAACTCATGCCAGTTTTGAGAACAGTAAAAAACTGTTGCACAAAGACAAAGTAGCTGCTGTTGCTTATGCAAATGAGAGTTTTGCCAATGATATTTTGTCAGTTATGGACTCATTTGAGAGTGCATTGGCAACCATTGACTCAACGAATAGTCAAAACAGCTCAGAGGTTTTAGAGAAAATCAAAGAGGGATTATCATTAACCTATGGTCAGCTCACTAAAGTGTTAGAGAAAAATAGTATAAAAGCAGTTGAGTGTGAGGGTCAATTTAACCCTGAGGTTCACCAAGCGATTATGCAAGTAGAGAGTGAAGAGCATGAGGTTGGAGATATAGTACAAGTGTTACAAAAAGGCTATACCATAAGAGATAGAATTTTAAGACCTGCTATGGTCTCAACAGCTAAATAATTAAAAATAAAGGAACAAAATATATGAGTAAAGTATTAGGAATAGATTTAGGAACAACAAACTCTGCAATGTCAGTGTTTGAGAATGGCGAAGCAAAAATTATTGCAAACAAAGAGGGTAAAAATACTACCCCTTCAATTGTAGCATTTACCGATAAAGGTGAAGTGTTGGTTGGTGAGTCTGCTAAAAGACAAGCGATTACAAACCCAGAGAAGACCATCTACTCTATTAAAAGAATTATGGGAATGATGTTTGATGAAGAACACGCCGTAGAAGCCAAAGCAAGACTTCCTTATCATATCATTGATAGAAATGGTGCTTGTGCTATTGAGATTGCAGAGAAAACATATACACCTCAAGAGATTTCAGCAAAAATTCTTATGAAGTTAAAAGAGGATGCAGAGGCTTACCTTGGTGAGACCGTAACGGACGCTGTTATTACTGTACCTGCTTACTTTAATGATGCACAGAGAAAAGCAACCAAAGAGGCGGGAACCATTGCAGGTCTTAATGTACTAAGAATTATTAATGAGCCAACATCAGCGGCGTTAGCATATGGTCTTGACAAAAAAGAGGCAGAGCAGATTGTTGTTTATGACCTTGGTGGTGGTACATTTGATGCAACAGTACTAGAGACTGGTGACAATGTTGTAGAAGTTATGTCTACAGGTGGAGATGCATTCCTTGGTGGTGATGATTTTGATAATAAAATCATTGATTTTGTAGCATCTGAATTTAAGTCTGAAACAGGTGTGGATATAAAAGCTGATGTTATGGCGCTTCAAAGAGTTAAAGATGCAGCAGAAAATGCTAAAAAAGAGCTTTCGTCTTCAACAGAAACTGAAATAAATTTACCGTTTATTACAGCTGATGCATCTGGACCAAAACACTTGATTCAAAAGATTACAAGAGCAAAATTTGAGTCATTAATTGAAGCAATGGTAGAGAGTACCATTACAACTATTAAATCTGTTCTTAAAGATGCAGATGTAGCATCTTCTGAAATTAATGAGATTGTTATGGTTGGTGGTTCTACAAGAATCCCATTGGTTCAAGATAAAGTTAAAGCGTTCTTTGGAAAAGAGCTTAATAAGTCTGTAAATCCTGATGAGGTTGTGGCTCTTGGTGCGGCTATTCAAGGAGGAGTTTTAAAAGGTGATGTTAAAGATGTACTGCTTCTAGATGTTACACCACTAAGTCTTGGAATTGAAACTTTGGGTGGAGTTACAACTAAAGTAATTGAAAAAGGAACAACCATTCCTGCGAAAAAATCACAAGTATTCTCAACAGCAGAAGATAATCAACCTGCTGTTAGTATCAACGTACTTCAAGGTGAGAGAGAGTTCAGTCGAGATAATAAGCAACTTGGTATGTTTGAGCTTAGAGATATCCCAGCAGCTCCAAGAGGTGTTCCACAGATTGAGGTGACTTTTGATATTGATGCGAATGGTATTTTGACAGTTTCAGGACAAGATAAAGGTACAGGTAAATCCCAAGAGATTAAGATTACTGGTTCGTCAGGGCTTAGTGATGCAGAGATTGAAAAAATGGTTCAAGATGCAGAGGCAAATAAAGTTGATGATGAAAAAAGAAAAGCGATTGTAGATACCAGAAACCAAGCTGATGCACTGGTACATCAAACTAAAAAATCATTAACTGATTTGGGTGATAATTTTGATGCTACTGAAAAAGCGGGAATAGAGAAGGCAATTGCAGATGTAGAAGCGGTACTCAAAGAGGACAGTGCCTCCAAAGAACAGATTGAAGAGAATGTTAAAGTATTAACTGAGAAGTCTCATAAACTTGCAGAAGCTGTTTATGCAAAAGAGCAGGGTGCGAATAAAGAGACAGCAGCTAAAAAAGCAGAAGATGATGATATCATTGATGCAGAGGTATCGTAAAACTCTGCTATAATATCTCCAAAAATATTTGGAGACTCTTATGACCTTAAAAAAATGTAATACACTTGCTGATGCTAGATTAGAGATTGATAAAGTTGATGAAAAAATAGTTGAACTGGTTGCATTGCGTAATGATTATATTAAGCAAATAGCACACTTTAAAAACTCTATAGAGGAGATTAAATCTGATGATAGGGTGGCTGATATTGTGAGTCGTGTTAGAACAAAAGCTATAGAGCTTAACCTCTCTCCTAATCTTATTAATGATATGTTTGTGCGTATGATTGATGAGATGATAGAGATAGAGGTAGCTGAGTTTCAAAATACTAAAGTTTTTTAGACTTTACTATTTTAGATTTGAGATAAGATACCTGCTGGTAATACAGTAGGGTAGTATCTTCGATATGTAGGGTTGTCCCCAATAAATTTCCACTCCTCATTTCTCTCTTTTATTGCAAGTAGCTTTTCCTCTTTTTTAATGTTGATGGTTCTTTGGGTTGAATTTATTTTTATGTTCTCCTGACCATATTTATTGACCAAGACATTGTTCAATACTCGTACACTTAGCTCATCATTGTACAACTCTGGATTTAAAAAATTAAGTGTAATATTACTCTGATAGATAATTTGAGCAAACTCACCACCCTCATAAGGATAAACATCTCCTAAGTAGATAAGGTTGGTTTTAAATGACTCTACAGCAATTTGAGAGGAGTTTAAAATAGTATTGATATATTGTCTAAAAAGATTTTCATTAATAGGTTTGAAAAATTTTGGGTAGGTCATTGAGACGATGCCATCTGTGTTGAGTGTTTGGAGTTGCTGAAAATAGGTATCAATATAATCTTTTAGTTCAGATTGTTCAATATTATTATTATGCACAGGTTCAACATCCTCTGCCACAAAATCCTCTTCGGTATAGATGGGGATATAGTTAGTTGTGGGTACAGAGGATTGAATTTGAGTATAAGAGATATCATCAGAAGTATTATCTAACATATTATTATAAGAAGTCTTACATGTTGTTCTAGATACACTCTTTTGACGTCTCTTTAAAAGCTCTTCCCTTGTGTATGTTTTAACATTCTTATCCGATATTTTTTGGCTCAAGGTTTTGTTGGGGGTGCTATTGGTCTCTATTGGTTTGACGATTTTCTCTTCTGTTGTTTTTGTATTAAAACATCCCGTTAAGATAACGAGAGGAATGGTTAAAAGAATAGATTTCATAATGTATGAGTTCCCATGTGATGTAATTTAAAAAATTTTCTGAAATTATATCATTTTTTTAAGATGTTTTAATAAAACTTTACTCATCTTAGGACTACTAAGAGGCTGTCTCATTAGAGCATAAGAGTTAATCTCTAAACTTTTGAAGATAATTTGCGTGTAGTCATTGTCAATGATAAAAGATATTCGTTGTGCCAATAGCAAAATAGTTGCTATAGCAGAGGGGTAGAGGGGGTCATAGATATCATCATAAATAGGAATGTCACTTTTTGCAAACTTCCATCGCCCACGCTCATAGAACTTCTCAATGGCTTGGTTAAGTACTCCCTCGGCAAGGATAAGATATTTGCTGTTTTTAGTACTTTCATAAGCAGTAAGCAGAGTTACTCCTAGATAAGCATAATCTTCTAAAAAAGCATTAATATTATTACAGTGTTTAAGTGTTTGATTTTTGTAGTTTAGTTCTAGTAAAGTATCAAGTGTATTAATAGCTAGAGTTTTATATTTTTTATCATATGCACTATCTACTATAGAAGCAAGAAAAAGAGCATCTATGACCATAGCAGAAAAAGAGGTGGTTGTTTTTTTATCCACAAAATATGAGTTGTTAGAATGTTTGATGGTATTGGTATAAAAAATGTTGTTTCCACTCATCTTATCTATTATGAAATCTAGCGTTTCAAATGCTATTTTTTTATAAAATTTATTATTGGTAATCTGATAAACTCTAAGATAAAGAGATGCGATATTGGCATTGTCATAGCTTAGTTTCTCTCTTCGAGGGAGACTCCAATCTTGAGTGGAGGCATATCTAAAAAAACCACCATCCTTCTGGTCGTAAATCTCAGCTTTAGCCATTAGTTCAAGCGTAGATGAGACCATGGTAAGAAGCTCTATATTTTCGGTTATTTCATAATTCTCCAAAAGTAGGTCGAGTGTGGATATATGTAAAAATTTAGGAGCATTACCAAATCCACCGTGGTTCTTGTCATTGAGGTTAAGAGCATGAGAGGTAATAGTTTTAGTAATGTCAATATGAAGCCTTGTTGCTTCTACTGTTTTGTTGTTTGGATTGATATACTCTAAAACCTCTTTTCCTTTGCTTTGCATAGTCTTTTTGTCATCTCTATATTTTGTATATACCGTCTGTAAGAGTGTTTCAAAATCTAAAACATTTCCTTGAGGTGTGGTTCCTATATACGAAGCACTATAGAAAGGTTCCAACTCCTCTGTTAAAAAAATAGAAACAGGAGAAGAGCAGTTTTGTCCATTCATAAGTTTATAGACTTGTTTATAGTATTTATCTATGTCGGTACGTTCATCTTTATCAACTTTGATGGATATAAAATTTTCATTAAGAAGTTGAGCCACTTTTAGTGTGATAAATGACTCTTCTCTCATTATAGTGCATTTCTCTGACCCACTGTACCCAATAGAGAGGAAAATAGGTTTTTTTTCTGTTTTTGCTTTTTGTAATGCCTCTTGGCTCCATGGATACCAATTGATAAGAGTATTAAAATACTCCGTTAAATAGAGAGAAGTTTCATGGTTTAAATAATTTGACACAAGAATCCTTTTTATTGTTTTAAAAGTAGTATTTATAATAAAATAAAACATGTATAAACACTTATTTGCTTTATAATCCTCACTAATATAAAATTTCTAGACTTATTAACGAAATTTTTACATATCATTTGATATAGTATTAGAGATAAAGAGTATATTGCTCTTAATATAATCTATTCACTTGAAAAAGGGATTAAAACAAATATGAAAATTATAAAATTATTTCTATTGGTTACACTATTTTTAACGGCTGGATTTGATTCTGCACTTAAAAATAAATCGAAATATCTAAAGCCTGAAGATGCATTTAAAGTTTATGCTGTTGATGACGGGAAGACTATCAATACTAAAATTGTTTTAGGAAAAGATATTCATATTACTTATGAAACTTTAAAATATAAGATAGTTAAACCAATAGCATTTGATTTAAATGTTGATAAACCCAAGCCTCATAAAGTTCAAAAAGAGTTATATTTAGAGCATGATGTACTGGTGGATATCCCAGTATCTTCTATTGCTTCTAAGATTCAAGGTGATGAGCAAAAATATACTTTGCTTATTGAGTTTCAAGGATGCTCCTCCAGAGGAATCTGTTACGACACTATAAAAAAAGAGTACAATTTTATTACTCCAAAGCCTAGCTTGTGGAGCAAAATCATGAGTTTAACAGACAGTAAAAACTCTGCAACTATTATTGATGTATTAAAGAGTGAAAGTTCATTCTTTATCGTTTTGCTCTTTTTAGTTTTAGGGTTACTTTTAGCATTAACTCCTTGTATTTTCCCTATGATACCGATACTCTCCTCTATTATTGTTTCTCAATCAGGAGATGGAAAACCAAGTGCAATGAAAGGGTTTATCACCTCTCTTATTTATGTATTGTCTATGGCAGTGACGTATACTACCGTAGGTGTTATCTCAGGGTTATTGGGTGCTGATATTCAGTCAGCCATGCAAAATCCATGGGTTTTAACCACATTTGCTCTTATGTTTTTGGCATTGGCATTTTCACTCTTTGGTTATTATGAGATGCAACTTCCATCTTCATGGCAATCAAAACTAAACTCTGCTAGTGACGGTGCACAGGGAAAAGGTATTTTAGGAACTGCAGTAATGGGCTTCTTATCTGCCTTTATTATTGGACCATGTGTTGCACCACCATTAGCAGGAGCAGTTATTTTTATATCTCAAACAGGAGATGCTTTTCTTGGAGGATTGGCACTGTTTGTTATGAGTATAGGAATGGGGCTTCCTCTGCTTCTTGTGGGACTGGGTGCAGGTAAATTTATGCCAAGACCTGGGGGTTGGATGACAACAGTATCACAGGTCTTTGGTGTTGTGATGTTAGCACTCTCACTTTTTATGTTCGCAAAAGTGCTTCCTGAAACAGTTACAATGTTTTTATGGGCTTTACTCTTTATTGGGGTCTCTTTATACATGGGTGTATTTAATAACAGTTCACAGAGTAAGGGTGCGTTTAAGCTCTTTCAGCTTCTTGGGTTTGCCTCTTTAATTTATGGTGGTTCACTCTTTATTGCACTCTTAAGTGGTTCAACTTCAATGATGCACCCTTTTGAGAAGTTTACAACCTCACAAGTTGTCTCAGTAAGAGGGGTTCAAAGTGTTGGAGCAGTTATATCTTCTCCTAAGGTAGAGGGGAGTAACAGCACTCACCGTGGTTACTCTCTTAAGAGATTGATGGAGGAGGTTAAAGCAAGTAAGCTTCCTGTAGTTGTAGATTTTGGTAAAAAATCATGCCCATCATGTAGAGAGTTAGAGGCGACAACCTTTCCCAATCCTAAAGTGGTGGAGGAGCTAAAAAGATTTACGTTTATCTCAGTTGATATTACAGACCAAACTGATGATGAGAAGGCTATTCTTAACCATTATGGTCTTTTTGGTACACCAAATATTATCTTTTTTGATACCAATAATAAATTTTTACCAAAAAAATCACTTAATGGATTTATAAATGCAAAAGTTTTTACTGAACATCTAAAGTCTATTAAGTGAATAAAACTATAGAGATAGGTAGAGTTAATTGCTTAAAGATAGAACGAGACACAGATTATGGTTATTATCTAATAGCCCAAAATTTTGAAGAGGTACTTCTTCCTAATATTTATATTATGGAAGATGAGATGCCAATGGGATCTCAGATAGATGTTTTTGTCTATACCGACTCAGAGGATAGACCCGTGGCTACGACCAAATATCCTTATGCAATGTTGGGTGAGTTTGGGTATTTTACAGTTGTAGATTATCAAAGGTTTGGTGCATTTGTTAATTGGGGATTACCAAAAGATTTGTTTGTTCCTCTCTCTCAACAAAAGTGTCACTTTCATATAGGTTCAAAATATATTTTGCGTATCTGTTTGGATGAAAAGACAGGACGACTCTATGGAACACACAAGATTGGAAAATGGCTCTCAAAAGATACTGATAAACTGCAAGAGCATCAAAAAGTAGATATTTTAGTACTATCAAAAACACCTCTAGGATATAAAGTTATTATTGAAAACCTTTATGAGGGGATGCTGTTTGAAAATGAGATTTTTGAAAGACTTAATGTGGGTGAAAGAAAAGTAGCCTATATTAAAAAAATACGAAAAGATGGTAAACTTGATTTATCACTCCAACCCATTGGAAAACAGAACTCAGCAGATATCTATGAGACAAAAGTTTTGGAACTCATAGGAAAATCAGAAGGTTTTGTGGCACTTAACTCAAAAAGTGATGCTTCTGATATTATGAAAATATTTGCATTGAGTAAAAAAAGTTTTAAGCGTACTGTTACCTCTCTGTTAGAAAAGAAAAAAATTGTTTTGGAGGAAAACGGAATCAAACTTTTATAATTTTTTTTTTATAGAAGAATTCCCAAAATTTCATAATTGAATCTAACTCTTTGGTTACACTACTTCTAACTTAATAGAAGAAAGAAAAGAGGATATTATGAGATATTTTAGACCCTTGCCCATTAATAAAGCTACACCTTTAGATAGTAAAAAAATTCTTGTCAGTAAAACTGATAGATATGGAAAAATACAGTATGTAAATGAGTATTTTTGTGAAGTTTCGGGGTATGAAGAGGGAGAGGTGATGGGGGCTCCACATAATATTGTGAGACACCCTGATATGCCACAGGCAGTTTTTTATCTTATGTGGCAAACGATTAAACGGGGAGATAATATTACTGCCATTGTTAAAAATTTATCAAAATCAGGGGAATACTACTGGGTGACAACAGATTTTGAGATTATTCAAGATAATAGTGGAGAGATTATAGGTTACATAGCGTATCGGCGACCTGCTTCTAAAATGGCAATATCAGGTGTTGAAGAGTTGTATGAGAAGTTATTAAAAATAGAGAAAAAGAATGGGATGGAACAATCACTACTTTACCTTCAAGGCTTTTTAGAAGTTAGACATCTGACCTATTATGAGTTAATGGAGGAGTTGATAAAGCCAAAAAGTATTATGGAGAAACTGTTTTTAGTAATGAAAAGAACTTTTAAGTATACCAACAACTTGCATAGTAGTTCAGATAATGGTGAAAAAGCATCATAAACTCTGTTTTTATTACCAGTTTTTTGGTATACTTTGTGATATTTAAAATAAAAGGATAGATGATATGGATTTAACAGATTTACTTAAAATGGGTGCAAGTGCAATACAGGGTAATAGCGATGATGCAACAACAGGACTTGATAGTGATATTATCTCTAATGCTCTAGGAAATCTTCTTGGTGGTGAAAATGGTGGAATTGATTTGGGTTCATTGGTTTCAGGGCTTTCTGAAAATGGATTGGGTTCAATTGTGGGTTCATGGTTGGGCTCAGGTGAAAATGAATCTATCTCTTTGGACTCTATTACTGATCTATTGGGTGCGGATAAGGTTTCTGAATTTGCATCAAATCTTGGATTAACTGAAGAGTCTGCAAAAGGTGCTTTGGCAGATGTTTTGCCAAATATGGTAGACAAGGCTTCTGAAGGTGAAGGCTCGTTGATAGAGGATTTACTCTCTGGTATTGGTGGTGCTGAAGGTGCTATGGGTATGCTGGGTAAAATGTTTAGGTAGCACAGTATTGTGGGTAAAAGTATGCCCACATTTTTTATAAAAAATATTTTTTCTTTCCTTATTTTTTTACTATTTATTTTTCCAATTTTTTTATACTCAATTAAACTTAAAATAGCCTCTTATAATGTAGAGAATCTTTTTGATATGCATCATGATAAAACAGAGTATTTAGAGTACATTCCCAATAGACACAACTGGACAAAAAAAATACTTGAAAAAAAGTTAAGAAATATTTCAGAGGTAATTTGTGAACTGAATGCAGATATTATAGGACTTCAAGAGATAGAGAATAAAAATAGTTTAAGACTGCTACAGCAATCATTAAAAAAATATGGATGCCCTGACTATAGATACTCCGCCATAACAGATAAAAAGAGCATCGCCATTCATGTGGCACTTCTTTCTAAGATTCCCATTAAAAGTTCCAGTGATATTGTTGTAAAAAGAGTAGGGGGGATGCGAAATATTCTGGAGGTGAAGTTTATAATAGATGGAGAGCCTCTCTATATCTTTGTAAACCATTGGAACTCTAAACGCTCCCCCGAAAGCAAGAGGATTATTTCTGCTTTGGCACTTAAAAAGAGACTTTTAGGGCTGAAAAAAGAGAGTGAATATCTTCTGATAGGGGATTTTAATAGTAACTATAATGAGTATAAAAGGGTAGGGAAAACAGGTATTAATCATATTTTAAACTGTATGCTCTTTAGAGAAGAGTCAATGGTGAAGAGGATAGATTTTAGACACTATAATTTATGGTTAGAGCTGTTACCTTATCAGAGGTGGAGTCATAACTTTTATGGAGACAAGCAGGGGTTGGATGCAATCTTATTACCTCCTACTATGTTTGATGGTAAAGGTCTAGATTATCTTGATAACTCCTTTGGTGTCTTTAAACGCAACTATCTTTTTACCAAAAAAGGGTATGTAAATCGTTGGCACTATAAGAAAAAGAGACATATGGGAAAAGGCTACTCTGACCATTTTCCTGTTTTTGCAACCTTCTCAACCGCACCATATAAGTTTAAGAAAAAGAATCCTATGGTCAACTGCTCCATAGCAGATATTATCAATAAAAACACTTCGTTACCTTGTCATTTAAAGAGTGTTCGTGTTCTAAATAGACAAAAAAGAGCTGTGAGTGTCACAGATAAAAAGAGTAAAATTATTATCTATGGTGTAGATAATCGTATAAAAGAGAATCATCTCTATGAAGTAGATGTTTATGCGACGAAAATCTATAAAAGTAGGTTTGAGATTATTGATTTTACTATGAATTTATTGGGTAATTAGGTTATGATGCCATATTAAAAAATAAGGAGTAATAGGATGAGTTACTATTTAGAGATTTTGTCATTTCATATTATTGCAGTTTTATCATGGATGAGTGTTCTTTTCTATATGCCAAGGCTGTTTGTTTACCATCAAGAGCATAAAGATAGTAAAGAGTTTACTGATGTTATTAAGATTCAAGAGAGTAAAATTTATGGAGTGATAGGTTTTCCTGCTAAAATTGCCACCATTCTTAGTGGTGCAACGCTTATCTATCTCAATCCTACTCTGTTAGAACAGGATTGGATGTTGGCAAAACTTTTTATGCTTGTTCTTTTGGTTATCTACTCTTTTTCGATGGAGTATTTTAGAAAAGTATTAAAAAGAGATGCGTGTACCCAAACAGGACAGTTTTTTAGAGCCTATAATGAAATACCTACACTACTGGCTATTTTAATTGTTGTTTTTGTGATTATGAAGAGTGTTCCACTCTATTTTTCTATTTTTATTACGCTTTTTTTTGGCTTTATTATCTATAAAATTTTAACAAAAGAGGTCAAGAGTGAGGGTTGACAATACATTTATAGAGTTAGGTATGCAGAGTAAGACTCTAAACAAGGCACAGTTTGAGATTTTAGGTCAACCCTATCCACCAAATGATGGGTGGGAAAGTTTGGTATTAGAGAGAGAACTCTCGACTAAAGAGACCAATCTTTTTTTACTCTTACGAGGAAAGTTGGCATTGAAAGACCAAGAACAGATAGTCAAAAACTATACACTGTTGGCTACATTTCATCGTGATAAAAAGATGAACAAAGAGGAGAAGCAGTCATCAGTCTCATCTGATAATTTGAAGATATATTGTGATGGAGCATGTCAAGGAAATCCTGGTGCATCTGGTAGTGGATTAGCTATCTATCAGGGCAGTGCAAATCCTATTTTACTATATGGAGAGTATGAAAAAAGAGGAACAAATAATACAGCAGAGCTAAATGCCTTATATAAAGCCCTTTTACTGTCAAAAGAATCCAAGACATCAAAAGTTACTATTCTATCTGACTCTATGTACAGTATTGACTCCATTACCAACTGGGCGTATGGGTGGAAAAGAAAGGGATGGAAGAGGAAAGGGGGAGAGATTAAAAACTTGGAGATTATAAAATTAGCACATGACCTTTATAATAAAGAAAAAGATAGGGTCACCGTCAAACATGTCAAAGCACACTCTGGTATTGAGGGAAATGAACTCGCCGACAGAATGGCTGCTTATGCAATTATCTCCAAGAGTAGCAACTATCAAGAGTATGACTATAAGCGTATTGATAAGGTATTGAAGATGACTGAGGGGTAGCTGATATTACCTTGATTGTACCTCTCTTGAAGATAAAAAATACCTCCTAGACTAAGAAATATAAGGAGTACTAAAAGAGTAATTTTAAGTGTACTATAGGGACGCTCTCCCACTATTTTTCCTGTTTGGGCATTGATGGCGTAGTTGTACTCCTTCTCTTTCCATCTAAATTGAGCCGTCCAGATAGGGAAGAGGACATTTTTATAGGTGGTATGGCTATAAGTAGTCTCCATCTCATCAATTCTCTGCTTATCTCCACCAATATCTCTATGGATATCTTGTTTAATAGTAGGAGTCATTTTCATCTTCGCATACTCAAATGCGTTATCAAGCCCAATGGTATACTCTTCTGCTTTAAACCCTGCTAGGTAGCGTTCATCAAAAGGGATAAGCCTTGTGGTATCCCATGGGGTTAAATGGTTTAAAATAGAGTGAGATATGCTCTTGGATGCCCCAATGGTAATATCATCAAAGCTATTGTAAACTACTCCTCGAACAGGTGACCAATGTATACGGGCTTCTCTCTGTCGTACTCTGCGTTGTCGTCCCTCTATAGTAACCGTTTTTTCCACCATAACATAATAGATTACCCCTCTTTGACCTTTATAACGGGTCTGCGTTTCGCTGTCATATGTCCAGTGTGGAAGATAGTATCCTTGAAGCTTTTTCTCTCCCTCTATAAAATCTTTGAGTCTGCTGGGTGCAAACCATAGTGAGCCAATCCATTTTTTAAATTTCTCTTGTGCCTCATCATGGGTTAATTCAAAAGGTAGTAGGGATTTTGGGGTAATCTCTTTGACAAAATCGGTAATGGCAGGAGTGTTACAGTAGGGGCAGTTGGCACTAATGGAGTAGGGGGTGAGTTGAAAATTGGCAGCACATTTATTACAGGTAATATCTTTGTTTATCTCTTGTGAGCTATTTTTATCCAAAAAGTTGAGTGCCGATTTAAAATCATACTCCTCTATAGGCTCATTAGAAGAGGAGATAACTTTGGTTGTTGAGCAGAACTCACATTGTAGTGACACGGTTGCAGGGCTATATCGCAATGGTGCACCACAACTGTCACAGGTAAAGTTTATAGATTGAAATTTCAAGATGTTGGCAGTGGGGGTGGTGTGTTATTGTCAAAATATTGTTCAAAAATACTCTTGGCACTTGTCCAATCTTTTAGTCGTTTTGTCCAGATAAGTGTCTCCCCTGTTAATTTACCTTTTTTGATTAAGGCTCTAATTTTACGAACATCATAGGGACCATCACTTATGCCATCAATGGCAACATAGTAAAGGCTCTCATCTCTACTTGGAAGTGGAGGAGGGGTATTTTTATCTGCTTTGCCTATCTGACTTATCATATCTTGCCCCAGAGACACTCCTATACCTACGCCTAGTATCTCACCGATAGAGGAGTTCCCCTTGGAACTGTTTCCCAGTGCTTCTCCTGTTTGCTGTTTGATATATTTGTCCAAATCTCCTGTAAGTTCTCGACTTGTTCGTCTATCTAACGCTTTTTCTACCTCTTCAGGCAGAGAGATGTTCTCTACCAAAATATCTGTCAATTCCAAACCATACTCATCAAATGAGGGTGCAATCTTTTGGGTAATATACTCTCCGAACTCTCCATAGTTTGCTGCAAAATCTAAAATAGAGATGTCACTTTTACCCAAAACAGTAGGTAGTCTACTGAGTATATGGTTGGTTAGTTGATGCTCAATCTCATCAACGATAAATAGAGAGTCTGTTCCTACAATCTCTTTCATAAATCTCTTAGGTTCTGCAATCTTTATCTCATAAGTTCCAAAAGCTCTAAGACGTACCATTCTAAATTCAGGGTCTCTAAGCATAATGGGGTTTTTTGTACCCCATTTTAGGTTGGTAAATCGCTTTGTATTTAAAAAGTATATTTCAGCTTTGAATGGTGAGTTAAACCCATGATTCCAATTTTCAAGAGAGGTGATAATAGGTAAGTTATTGGTATCTAGTTCATAGATACCAGGGCTTAGTACATCGGCAATAACTCCTTCATTGACAAAAATAGCCATTTGTGATTCACGAACCGTGAGTTTTGCTCCATATTTTATCTCATTGTCTTTTCTTGGAAAGCGATATACCATGGTATTTTGTGAGTCATCTGTCCACTCAATAACATCAATGAATTGACCAAAAACCCAATCAAATAATCCCATTTTTTATCCTTTTTTAGCATCTGCTACATCTGCTACATCTTGAATGGTCTCTTCGGGCAATGAAGCAATTTTGGCTTTTGTTGCCAGAAGTGCCTCTTTTAACTCTCTCTCTGTTTTGTCCAGTTCTATGAGTGCTTTTGCTCGTGTTAGTCGCCCCTCTTCTGCAATCTTAAGAGAGTCTGTTAGGGTTTCGATTAGTGTTTTATTGGCTATTTTAATGCTCTTAATGTCAAATACTCCACGCTCCATTTGCGTTCTAATTTCTACATTTGCCTCTCTAAGCCCCTCTGCATTTTTTTCTAAAAGCTCATTGGTTAAATCTGTGGCATTTTTAAGTGCTTTAGCAGACTCATGACTTCTAAAGATAGTTACGGTTTGAGCCAGTTGGTTTCTCCATAGTGGCACGGTATTGACCAGTGTAGAGGCAATTTTATTAATAAGTGACTTGTCATTTTCTTGAATGAGGCGAATACTTGGAAGCGACTGCATAGCTACTTGTCGGGAAAGTCGGAGGTCATGAACTCTACGCTCTAAATCCTCTCCAAAGGCACGTATCTCTTTTAAGTTTTGGATAGCCAACATATCTTCATCTTTAGTTTTCTCTTCGTATATAGGAAATATATCTCTCTCTAGCTCTTTTTTCTTTATCTCCCCTGCCTCAATATAGAGTTCAAGTTTTCTGAAATATGCAAGGTTGGCATCATAGAGTTTATCTAAAGAGACAACATCTCTCATAAGTGTTGATTTATGCTCTTCTAGGTTATTTGCAACCATATCTATCTGGTCGCGAACCTCTTCATATCCTTGTAGAAATTTAGCTAAAGGTTTGGTGCCTCCAAAAAGTTTTTTATACCAAGGTAGCTCTCTATTGGGATTAATCTCATCAATATCAAACCCTTTAATTGCTGCGACCATCTCATTTAGTACAGCACCTACACGCCCTGTATCTTTGTTTTTTACCCCATCAATCATACGATTAGAAATTTCATCAAGCTCCTCTTGGGCAGCTGCTCCAAAGTAGATGATAGAGGTTCTGTTGTTAAAATCCAATTCATTCATTGCCTTTTCAAGTTGGCTTTGCTCTTCTGGCATAACTAGAGGTAGGTTTTCACTCTTTTCCTCTATCTCTGCCTCTATGGTTTCTCTATTTTTTGTATTCATAATTTATTACTCCTTCTAATTTTTTATCTGCTTTTGTAGTACTTCTATATTGACATCCAAATCAAATTGATTATTTTTTTTGAGGCGTTTTATCTCTTTTTCAAAACGCTCCTCTATGTCAAGTAAAAGATTTGAAAGCTTCTCTTTTGTCTCATCTGTAATCTCCTCTTCATCGATACTTGTATATGATTGAGTTACTTTTTTAATTCCATCAATATAGACAATAATAAACTTTCTTGCCACCCGTAAATCTTTTGGATCCTCCTCTATGGTATCTATAATCTCATATCCTTTATTAGTTGCTATTTTTAGTTCAGAGTAGAGTTTTTTGTCAGTAATGTAGCTAATATTAGTCTCTATGCTGGAGAGTTTAGCTCTAGCTTCTGAGAGGGTTTCAATAACAAATTGAGCCGATATATCACCAATATTGTCAATTTTATCCTCTCTTGGGTCTGTTCCATAATAGAGATAGTATCCAATAGTAGAGACGATTGCTAAAAAAGTACCCGTTAAAATAGACCCCTCTCCTGCTACGGTTGAGGTAAATAGAGTTGAGAGACCAAGCAGTATCGCAGCGATTGTTTTAAAGGGTGTTTTGGGTGCTTTAGTTAGTGTTTTTGTATGATATTCGTACTCATTTGATAGTCCAATAGTGTTTATTTTTGCGGTTGCAAAAAAAAGTCCAAAAGCGATAATATTAGAAATAAAAGAGACAATATCTCTTTGTAAAAGTGCTAAGATAATAGCTAAAAAGAGTGGGGCTAAAAATAGATAGAGAAAATTCCCTTGTCTATGTTTGAACCTATTTTTTTTCTTAGGGTGAAATGGTTGATAGCGTTTTGCTTTTGACATATCCTACCCTAATAACTTTCCAAGTGGGTACCAAACGGTTAATCCAGCAGAGAATAGAATAAATAAAAAACCGAATATTTTTTGCAACTTCTTCCTTAATAGTATTGATTTTTTCTGTTTTATTTTAGCATAATTTTCTAAAAATGAGTAACTTTTTAGTGATATTTGTGGAACTATGGTAAAATACTTTAAAAATTAAATAAGGTAAGATATGAACTTAGAAGTGTTACAAAAGAGTGTGAGTGAAGAGGTGGGTCTGTTGGTGTATTTTTCAGGTGAGAATTGTAATGTTTGTCATGCGTTAAGACCAAAATTTAAAGATCTTTTTGATTCAGATTTTCCTTTAGTCAAACAGATTTATTTGGATGCGGAGGAGAACGCTGAAATTGCAGGATATTATCAAGTTCTCTCTGTTCCTGCTATGTTGGTGTTTTTAGATGGTCGAGAGTTTATTCGAGAGGGGCGAAGTGTAAGTCTATATCAGTTAAAAGAGAAGCTAGAGAGACCTTATACTATGATGATTTCTTGAGTGAAAGAAGATGAAAAATAATGATTTTAACGCATCACATTAAGCGAAAAATGTCTCAACGAGGCATCAATAAAAATATGATAGATATAGTCTCTCTTTATGGTAAACATCAACGTGATAAAATTTTTATGAATCGACAGAGAATTAAACTGCTTTTGAGGAAAGTCGATTTATATAGAAGAATGCAAAGAGGGGCAAACAGGGACAAAAGTGTCTTGAAAAATCTAAATGTTTTAAGAAAATATATATTGAAAATAGAGGACAAAGGGGGCATCACGTTGGTGATGGTTGATGGGGTCTCTATTACGACTTATAATACCGATAGCTTTAAAAAAAGTTTCAAAAAGAGAAGAATAAAAAAATAAAAATATTAATTACTTTTATACAAAAACTCAATACTAGAGGTATTGGGAGGTTGTATAATAATATCTGTCTCAAAATTTAAGTTATGGTCTATTTTAACTTTTACACCATCTTTCCCATTTTTATGCTGTAAAATAAAGGTCATATTATCCGATATTTTTTTACCAACTTCGAGTGATAGACTCTCATCAATTCCCTCTCCTAGCAGTAGATGGTCTACTGAAATTCCAAGATTTTTCATCAACTCTTTGGCAAATGTTCCTCCTAACATGGCATAGACTGCCGTACCTGCACCACTATTAGAAGCAGTAGTATCAAAGAGAATAAGTGAGAGAATCTCTCGCTGTGTTAGATATGGACTAGAGGAGAAGTTTATAATGGGGTCAGAGCTTGAACCTGAGATAAAAATTTGTATATCATACTTATCTTTGAGGTAGTTGGCACGTATCTCTAAAATAGCGTCTTTTGGCTCTCCATAAAAATAGATATGACTCTCATCCAAGATAAATCTTTTATCCTCCTGTACATAGTATCCCTGTGCTATTTTTGTCTTTCCTAAGAGCCTAATATCTTTGTTATACCCCTTTACAACAGTAATTTCATTGACAAGATTGAGATGAATATCTTTGGTTTCATATTGGATAGGGGTTTCATTCTCAATAGTTACATAGGCTTTGATATTGTTTAATAGACTCTCTTCTTTCTTCTGAAGTTCTTGAACTATAATAATGTCACTGTCTTCAGAGAGTCCAGAATCAAGTAGTTCATAGTTTATCTTATTTCCTAACAGCTTTACATTTCCACTGATAAAAACCTTCTCTTTATCAAGTTGTAGCATAAGTTTAAAATTGCTTAAAATATCAAAATTTTTATCTTTGTATGGGAAATAGTCTGATATTAGCTTCAATTTTCCTTTTTGAGTTGAAATATTATAATCTCCTGTAACCTCTATTTGGTCATTAATCCATAGTGATTTGCTATAAATATTATCATCTCTATAGCTCAAATAAGAGATGCTATTTGAAAAAAAATGCCTAATATAGGGATTGTTTCGAAGATTAAAACTGTAGTTATTGAGATAAATTTCATTTCCATTATCATAAATAGAGAAATTTGTGGACAACTTATCAATCTTTTGTTTCACCTCGCCTTGTTCTAAAATTGAAATTTGACGGCTATTTAAATCTACATGGATATTTTTCTCTTCATCTATATTGACTATTGCATTGAGGTCGGCTTTAAATTTTTCATCTGATAGTTCATTGCTGTGAAGGTTCATTTGGATATTTTTATGTGAATCTATTTTTACTTCAGCGTTAATGTCCCCTTTAATATCTTTATAGGATACTTGAGGGCTATTAAGAGTTATTTGAATGTTTCTAAGGGCATCTATGGTGGCTTCTGCTCTTATCTTACTCATAAAATTACTACGGGAGGTTATATCTGAAATTTGAGAACTCTCTATGCTCATTTGAATATTTTGATAGGAATCCATCTCCATTTTTAGATTAATATCCCCTTCAAAATTATCATAAGATAGATAGGGGCTATTGAGGGTAAGACTTATGCTTTTATCTGCCAATCTATAAATTGAAATATCGGCACTACCTCCAATAGGGGGCAGTGTAATATCATAGTAGTGTTTTATTACAAGGGATAGAGCATTAATATCTTGAATATTTAGTTTTGCATCAATATCACCATCTAAACTACCATCAAAAAGAATGCTCTCACCATTAATAAAGAGTGTGCCACTGTTAAGTCTTTTTCCCTCTATATCATAATCAAAACTAAGCTGTAAATCTTGGTTATTTATATCAATATGATAGAAATTATCATCAAGGATAATTTCTCCTGAGAGAGTGTTTAGATTTTCAAATTTTATTTTTGAATCAAAGTTAGAGAGCAAGGAGTAGGTTGGTATGGTTGCATTATATCGTATCTGATAGGGTTCTATAATGGAAATATCGGCAGATATATTGGCAATATCTGAGTCTAAGTCAATATGAAGTTGAGTGTTTTCAATGGCATTAAAATCTATGATTGAATGGAGTCTAAAAGCCCCCTGTGCCATTTCTAATTCAAAGGGAAGTTGAGGTATGAATTTTATCAGTTCTATATCCTGTTTGCTCTCTAGCTTTATATCGGCACGTTGATATTTTTGTAATAGTGCTGAGGCTGATATTTGATTGGAATCTACATTGAGTAGAAGTTGCTCAATCCCACCACTATAAATAATTGATGGGTTTTGGAGCAGGGTATCAGTTAGAGATTGAGGGATATTGGTAATTGTATCGGCTGAAACATCTCCATGGTAGGTTACTTGGGTAGAGTCCCCTCTAAAATCAATATTCACAATATTGTTTAGCCTCATTCCCTGACTGTAGGTTGTGGAGCCATTTGCCTCGGAGGTGATGGTGATAAAGTTATCTATATATTCATACTCCAATCTATGTTTTGCATGGTCTAAGTCAACATTAAAATCATTCTCTAAAACCAGTAAATCTTTGACGGAGTGTTCGATATCTAACCATAATCCTGTTTGGTTTAGTTTTAATGAGACAGGTAAATCGTATAGTTCATTTTGGTTAAGAGGTAGAGAGTATTTACTAAAGAGGTACTCATTGGTTATTACATCCCCTGTGGTAAATAGCTCAGAATCTTTGATAAAACCTGTTTGGGTACTACTTGCAAATGAGGTATCAGAGGAGACAGTAATATTTTTGGCATTGTAGTTAAAGTTATTATGTGGGTCAATATCTATATCTGTAATTACAGCATGAGTATTGTCTATGGTAATAGGACCATAGGTAGTCGTTTTCATGGTTGCAAATAACTTTTTGATGCTTATTTGTTCTATAGGGAATTTCTTTGTAGGTGGTTTATTCGCAGAGTTATCATTAGTAGAATTTTTATGGGTTGAGTTTGTACTTTTTTTTATTGCTCTTATAAAAGAGGTGATAACTTTTGGGTCTATTTCCAACAGCTTTAAGCTATCTAAATAGAGTAATCCTTTGTCTATTTTACCTCTAATCTCAATATCTGTTAGTCCTGAATCTATAGAGATATTAAAGAGTTTGCTTTTGAGATTTAGATTTTTGTCTATCTCTACCCTATTGCTACCTAACTGAAAGTTTTTAAATATTATCCCTCCATATGTGAGGGGTTTGCTTGTGACTTTTATCTTATCTATTACAATATTAAAATCAAGTTTGGGTGATGAGGTCTCTTCTCCTTGCTCAAAAGTAGAGGTAATATCCATAATGGCATTGGGACGTAACCCACGAAGCTCCAGTTGTGTAATATGGATTTTTTTCTGTTTAATACTAAAAGGATTCCAATGAATAATGGCTTGGTCGAGAAGCAATCTATTTTTATATTTTGGTTTATCAACCTTTATTCCTGTAAAGAGATTGCCCGAGATTTTTTGGTACTCAATGTTGTACTCTTTTAAAATATCTTTTGTGGCAAAACTAATAATACGTGAATCAGTAATAAGAAAAAGAAAAATGGCTAATAGGATGAGTGCCATCTCAATTAAGACCATCAACCAATAGATAAGACGAATCAAAAGGATTGCCCTATTTGAAAGTGCAGTCCATTTTGACTGTAGTTTTGGGTATTCATCCCAAAATCAATTTTAAAAGGACCAATAGGGGTCATGTATCGTATCCCAAGACCAACCGAGTGAATGATATCTTCATCAAAATTCCAAAATGATTGTGTACGAGATATCATACTGCTATCTGTAAAAACGCCCATATAGACATCTTTATAGATGGGAAAATTAACCTCTAGGGAGAGGTTGGCAAGACTTGACCCACCTAAATCAGAGTTTTCATCAGAAGAGGTGCTGATACCAATTTTATCATACCCATAGGCTCGGTTTGAAAATGCCCCTCCTGCAAAGAATTTTTTTGATTCAGGGAGTCGGTTGTTATAGACATTAATCGCACCTACACGTCCCACAGCAGAAAATGTTAAATTGGAGATAGAGTAGATAAGTCGTAGCTCTTCTAGGTATTTGAGATAGGTGGTACTATCAGGAGAGTAGGGTAATCCTAGCTCCATTTTATGTGCAAAATAGATGCCTTTCTTGGGGTTAATTTTAGAGTCTCGTAGGTCATAAATAAGGTGCATAAAGGGGTAGATAATAAAAAAATCTTTGTCATTACTAATCTCAATATTTTCAACTCCTACCCCCACACTGTGTAGCCACTTATCATCACGATGTTGAAGGTAAAGCTTATCATACGCAACCTTCTCATCAAAGTTGTGAATCTCTTGTTCCTCTTTGTACCCCACACTATTTTGGAAATCAATATGATATCCCCAAAGGTCTAATACCGCAGGATTGAAAAAGTTATTTTCAATATGTTTTTGTTTTTCTGAAAAGAGTAAATCAAAAAGAAGTTTACGCCCTTCACCATAAAAATTTCGGTACTCCCAGTGGTAACTTGCTTGAAAGTTTAAATCTGTAGCATATCCCAGCCCCACCCGTGAGGTTTTGTTTTTTTGTATCTCTTTAAAATGTATATCAATGGGGATGATGTTATTAAATTTGGTATCATATACCATTCGAAGATGGTCAAAAGACTCCAAGGCATAGAGAGATTCATAGCTCTCTTTTATTTTATATAAATCAAAAACCTCTCCCTCCTCAAAATGTAAACGAGAGAGGATAAGCTCTTTATCCATACTTGGAGAGCCATCAATGGTTACTCTTCCAAAGTGACACAGTTTACCTTTTTTGAGTTTAATAGTAATTTTTACAAGCTTTTTCTCTAGGTCTACATAGGCTTTTGTATCTAATTTATTACGACAAAGTCCATTGTCTAAAAGAAGTTTATTGATGCTTGATTTTGTTCGTCCAAAATCTTTTGAGCGAAAACGTTGCCCCTCTTTAAGATAGATAACCTCTGTGATATGAAAATCACTCTCTACGGTGACTGAGTCTATCTTGATAAACTCTCTCTCCTCTATTTTAAAGTGAATACCTTTGTTGTCAACGTAGTGGGTGATATTGGCATCATAAAACCCCTCTTGTCTGTAAAAAAAACTAAATATCTCATCAAGTTTTTTAATATAAAGTTCATTAATAGTTGCCACATCCTCTTTCCAAAAGATATAGGTACTAGGTCGCTTTGCCCCAATAAGCTTCTCTAGTTCATCGGTAGAGATAATTTTGTTGCCCTCAAAGGTAATAACAATGGGTTGGTCTATATTTTTTGCATTTAAAGGCTTTATGGCTAATAGTAATATAAATAATATTACCAGTTTATATAAAATTACTCTATTCATTTTCTGTCATTTTTAATCTAAATTATATTCGATTCTTTTATAGTTAAATTTTCTATATTTAAACAGAAAAGTATAAAATATTATTTTCGTATTTGACCATTTCCATAAAGTTTGAACTTATACGTGGTCAACTCATTAATCCCCATTGGTCCTCTGGCATGAAGTTTATTGGTAGAGATTCCTACCTCTGCTCCAAATCCAAACGCCCCACCATCGGTAAATCGTGTACTGGCATTTACATAGACACAGGCAGCATCCACGACATTCATAAACATCTCTGCGGCTGAGTAGTTTTCTGTAATAATCGCCTCCGAGTGACCTGAACCATAGTTGGCAATGTGTGCAATGGCATCATTAATTCCCTCAACTACTCTAATATTTAAAATATTAGCAAGATACTCCGTATGATAATCTTCATCGGTTGCTTTTTCCACAAAGATAAACTCTCTGGTGGTATCACACCCTTTTATCTTGGTTCCTGCATCAACAAATGCTTTATAGAGACCTGGAAGTATGATTTTTGCGATATGTTTGTCTATAATTAGTGTCTCCATTGCATTACAAACCCCTGGTCGGTGGCACTTTGCATTAAGGGCAATATTCATTGCTTTTTGTTTACTCGCATCTCGGTGTATGTAGGTGTGACAAAGCCCTTTGTCATGTTTAACCACAGGTACAGAGGAGTTTTTTGAGATAAATCGAATAAGAGCCTCTCCTCCTCGTGGTACAATAAGGTCAACATACTTATCTTCTAATATAAGTTTAGCAACCCCTTCTCTTGAGGAGTCAGGTAGCAAGGATATAAGCTCTTTTGGTAGATTGTTTTTTACTAAAACCTTTTGGAGAATTTTGGCAATGGCTTGGTTTGAGAACTCTGCCTCTTTTCCTCCCTTTAAAATGGCAACATTTCCACTCTTAAAACAGAGACCTGCTACATCGGAAGTAACATTTGGACGTGATTCGTAGATGACTCCAATCACACCAATTGGTACTGATACTTTTTCAATTCGGATATTATCCTCTTGTACCCATCCCTCAAGAACACGACCAATTGGCTCTTTTAATCCCGCTATATCTCTTAACGACTGTGCAACTCCCTCAAGTCGCTTGGCATCAAGGAGCAGTCTGTCAAGAAGAGAAGCTTCTAGTTTATGTCTCTCTCCCTCTTGCATATCTTTTCTGTTCTCTTTGACAATGTAGACACTATTATCCAATAAAGCATCAGCCATTTCATTAAGTATTCTATTTTTTGTTTTACCATCAAGTGTGGCTATAATTGGCATAGATGCTTTGGCTTTGGCTAAAAAGTTTTGCATATTTTTCCCTTATCTTTTTTAATATTATATCTTTTTTGATATTTATTTACAATTTAGAATAATAATATTTTTATCTTATCCATAAGATTATGCTTCTATGTGACTACGTTCCCACTCCTCAAAGCTTGGAGAGAAGTACTCAATGCGAATTTTTTTAAACTCTCGTGTGGAGTAGAGTGGTCTTCGTGCAAAGTGTTCAATCTCTGTTGCCATCTCTTTGATAATGGCATTTGTCTCTTTGGTTGTTTTTCCATGAACCATGGTAAAAAGGTTGTAGGGCCAATTTGCATATTTTGGACGTAGATAACAGTGACTAACTGCTGAAAATTCTGCAGCCTTTTTTCCTATCTCTTCCCCTTTATTTTCGTCCACATCCCATACCACCATGGCATTGGCATTAAATCCTGCTTTTCTATGGTTGAGAATTCCTGCAAAACGACGCATTACTCCTGCTTCTTTTAGCTCATTTAAAATAGAAAAAAACTCATCATAGCTGATGCCTAATTTATCTACAACCTCTTTGAATGGCTCTTTTATAATAGGAATATCATGCTGTGCTAGAGCGATAACTTTATGGTGTAGAGGGGTCAGCTTCATAAAGGTGCGTTTGTGTTTTTTGACTGTCTCTTTTTTGGCATCATCTCCTGTGGTATTGAGCTTAACGGCTATCTTAAACAGCTTTAGTGTTGGGAGGAGGATATACTCTGTGACATTGGCATTTTGAGCCAAGATTTCAACAGTTTTTTCCAACCCAATTTTTGAGTCTGGTGCAACAGCTAGGGTAAACCAAATATTAAAGGTATGCTCTCGCTCATAGTTATGAGAGACCCCAGGGTGGGAGTTTATAATCTCAACAGCACTATCAATTAATTCACGTTTGATTTTAAAAGAGACCAAAGAGGAGCTATATCCTAAACTTTTAGTATCAAAAATAGGTGATATTTGTCTTATTATTTTTTTCTCTTTCTCTTCTCTTAAAAGTTTAATAATGGTCTCTTCATCAGAGTTTAGTTCATTTGCAATATCTGCAAATGGTCGAGAGGTTAAGGGGAATTTTTTTTGAATAATAGATAGGAGTTCTGATTTCATTTTAGTACCTCAAAAAGTATATTTATAATACAATAATTATACTAATTTTTAAAATATCTTTATTTGATATTAATCAATCAATTGATTGATTATCCTTACTCTTTTTTTCATCATAAAAAAGTCTCCTTTGGTAGC
>JALTGP010000251.1 GCA_027076905.1 Campylobacteraceae bacterium
GTAGTTTTCGTTTGTTCTGCTTGACTTTTTCAAACTCTTCATAAAGCTCATCTAAAAAAAGAGGTTGAATAACTTTCATAATGTTTGGTACAGAGGTGTAGTGCATTCCCATACCACCACGATGTTCGGGGGTAATGACGGCTTGAATCATCGAGCCAAAAATATCAGGATTTATCTCGCCCCAACCCAAAGAACCAATATCTAAAAGAATGGCTCTTGATTTTGTGGTAAATTTTGGAATAGGATAAGATGTTTCAAAAAGCCCACCATTGACATAGGGAAAATCTTTTAGATATTGGGGTAGGCTCTCTTCTCTTTTTTCAATATTAAAAACTTTAAAAAGTCGAGACAGATAGACATCTAAGTCTGAACCATCTGTTTGAGTATGTGAGGCTATGGCATTGGTAAATTGGTTGTCTTGAAAGATATTGGTATCTTCGGCAAAATAACAAAAAAGCAGTCGTGTTAAAAAGATATTAAGAGCATGAACCTCTTCGTGGGTTTTGGCTTCATTGGTTTTTAGTATCTCATCGTATAGCTTGGCTAACTTTTGAGATGCTTTGACATCTGCTAGGTTTTCCTCTTGGTATTGGGCTTTTTCCATTCCTGCTAGGGGTAGAAAAAAATCATAATGTGTAGAGAGAGCATTAAACTCTATCTCTAGGCTATCGGTGGTTTTCGTATCATACGCCAAAAGAGTTTTAAAGTCTGTAACCATTATAAAACGAGGTTTTTGTTTGGTGGTTAGCATCTCGTTTTTTAGTGTATCTATAACCCAATGCAGATTGGACTCTACTACTTTAAAAAAGAGCTTTTTTCGGTGGAGTAGTTCTGCTTTTTTTTCTAGCTGATTGAGGTCACTCTTTTTAAGCCGTGCAATGGTCGCTTTGGGTTCGCCATAGGCTAGAAGAAAATCAAATATAAATTGTTCTTGATTTATGTTGCTTAGTAGATTTTTTATGTTTTCTTCTATTTGAGAGATGGTCATAGATACTCTTTTAGTTTAATGTTTTAAATTATAGCATAATAGAGCGTAAAGAGGCAAAGCTAAAAAAGCTAAAGTACCGTGTCATGAATAGCCACTTTTTTACTCACAGCCAGAAAAGGGTCAGACGTTGAATATCCACTACCCCATCTCTTTAAGCACCTTAGAAACCAAAGAACGAGAAACATTCAAATAGTTAGCCAAAGTAATCTGAGTATATCCATCTTCCAAAGCTTGAACAATTGCTTCATTTCGTTCTTGGAGTGTATTTACCTCTTTAAAATGTTCCTCTAATATTTTAGAAAAAGCAATTGTATTTACATTATCTTTAACAACAATTTTTTGATGTTTAAGTTTTTCAAGCACCTCTAAATCTTCCTCATTGAGTCTAATACCGATTATATCTTGCACATTTTCATAATCAAGCTCCTCTATGAGTTTAGAATGCAAAGTACAAGGAACAGGAGTAAGCCCATTGGCAATAACTGAACCTAAAGTGTAAGGGTACTCTTCTACCTTTTTAACCATTCCTGCTTCTATGGGGTTTTGTTCTATGTAACGTATGAGAGTATAGTAGTACTCATCACTGTTAATATATCGAGAGTAGTACCGACCTTGCCAAAAGTGACCTGAACGTTTCTGTTTTTTGTTAGCATAGATAGCGTAGTTTCCATTTATCTGTTTCATAAAAGAAGAGAGGTTTTCTCTTTGTGTCTCTACTAAAAGATGAAAATGGTTACTCATGAGGCAATAGTCATGCAAAACTACTCTATAGGCTCTACATGCTTTACAGACTATTTGTAAAAACATCTCATAGTCATCACTATCTACAAATACCTCCGAACGGTTCACTCCTCGGTTAATAACATGATGATACCCTGCTAGGTCTATTCTTGGTTTTCTTGGCATTTTTTTGTCTCGTTGGTTGGTTTATTTTTTGTATTATAGCGTATTTTTTGTGGATATTCAACGTCTGACCCCTAAAGTGAAAGTTTCTCTGTGTGTCTCTACTAGAAGATGAAAATGGTTACTCATGAGGCAATAGTCATGTAAAACTACTCTATAAGCTCTACACGCTTTACAGACTATTTTCAAAAACATCTCATAGTCATCATTATCTACAAATACCTCCGAATGGTTCACTCCTCGGTTAATAACATGATGATACCCTGCTAGGTCTATTCTTGGTTTTCTTGGCATTTTTTTGTCTCGTTGGTTGGTTTATTTTTTGTATTGTAGCGTGTTTTTTGTGAATATTCAACGTCTGACCCTTAAAGTGAAAGTGATGGGGGGCTGAAGGATGCCCATCTTTTCTTATTCATGAGTTTTAATATGATATAATGAAATAAAAAAGCATAGAAATTGAATCTAATTGATAAATTAATAGGCAAAATTGGTAAAATAGTTTTTATTTTTACACTTATTGTTCTCTCCCTTTCCTTTTATTTTGTCTATACATTACAAGAGTCATACTCTA
>JALTGP010000252.1 GCA_027076905.1 Campylobacteraceae bacterium
TTGTTGGACGAAGCCGCTATCGCGGAAACAAAAACGACAAAAACGCCATCTTTGCAAATAAAACCATCAAAAATATTGTAATCTCCTATTGTTGAAGCATCAAAACAGACAGCACAGCAGTGCTTGTCTGAAAATCAGACAAAGGAGATTACAATGAACACCAAATTACCAAAAGATCGCCAATTCAACAAGTATTACTCAACTCACTGCAAATATTTGAAGCTTAAAGGGTTACAACCCAAAACCATCGAGGCATATTCGAGGGGTATCAGGCGTATTGGGAATTATTTTGATAGCATGATAGATAATCTTACAATGGATCAGCTTCTTGATTATTTTCATGATCTCCTTGAGACCCGTTCCTGGAATACAGTAAAACTTGATTTATATGGTTTGAAATTTTTCTATACCAATGTATTAAAAAGAACCTGGGAGGACATTCCATTAATCAAGCCACCCAAGACATCGAGAATACCTGATATTGTTACCATTGAACAGGCAAAGCAATTATTTTCTGCGACCAGAATCGTAGATTACAAAGTGTTTTTCTTCACCATCTACAGTATGGGATTACGCCTTGGCGAAGGCATTAAACTTCAAGTTGGCGACATCGATGCCGAGCATATGCGGGTACATATTCGTGATGGCAAAGGCAATAAAGATCGTTTTGTGCCGATGCCCCATAAAACTCTGCGAGTGTTGCGGCAATTCTGGTGTCACCATAAGCATCCAGAGTTCATCTTCCCAAGTCGAAAAAGAGGAGTAAAAAATTGCCATCTGGTAGATGTTCCGCTGGACAGGGGTGGGATTCAGGTTACCATCAAAAAGGTTGTTGACGGGTTGGGCCTTAAAAAAAAAATCTCTTGTCATTCTCTGCGACACAGTTACGCCACCCACCTTTTGGAAGAGGGTATTGATCTCATAGAATTGCAACAGATTCTGGGGCATGTCAGTTTGCTAACGACCGCCAGATACACTCACCTCACCAAAGCAAATCATCAAAACTCCTATGAAAAAATAAATAGCCTGATGGACGCCTTCGATATCAATTATGGAGGTGCAAAATGATTCTGCTATCAACTGTTATCAGCACCTTCGAAGACAAATTTTACACTGAATATAATAAAAGCATCCTGCCATCTCACAGGAAGGCATTATGGACAATGAAAAAATGCCGTACCGAAGCGAGTCCCCATATGCTGGCACAATGCACAGATCAAGATTGTCGGCATTACAGTTTTATTCCGCATTCCTGCGGACATCGAAATTGTCCACACTGCCAGAGTCACGAAGGGCAGCAATGGATCGATAATCAATTAAGTAAACAGCTTCCGGCTGAATATTACCTGATTACTTTCACCCTGCCATACCAGTTGAGAGATCTTGCCTGGCGGAATCAAAAACTTGTCTACACCCTTTTCTTTTTCTGTGTTCAAAAGGTATTAAAGACGTTTGTTCAAAATGACAAGAAACTCAATGGTACGGCAGGGTTTACCACCATCTTGCATACTCACTCTCGTGAGCTGAATTATCATCCACATATTCATGTGGTCATTCCCGGTGGCAGCATTAATAAAAAACACAGATTATGGCGGGCAAAATCCGGCAAATATCTCTTTAATCATAAGGCACTGGCAAAGGTATTCAGAGCAAAGTTACTCAAGGAAATGGTGGATAACAAACTGCATGTTCCGAAAAACTGTCCTCAAAAATGGGTAGTTGACTGTAAAAATGTTGGCAATGGAGACAAGGCCTTAATCTATCTTGGCAGATATCTTTACAAAGGCGTTATACAGGAAAAAGACATCCTTAAATGTGCAAACGGTCGAGTTACCTTCAGGTATGTCGAATCCAAGACAAAAACAGTTCAGATAAAGAGCGTCAAAGGAGAAGATTTTCTGTGGCTGCTCATGAAGCATGTTCTCCCCAAAGGGTTTCGTAAGGTAAGAAGCTACGGCTTCTTACATCCGTGCAGCAAAAAGCTGATACAATTGTTACAGCTTATCCTCAAGTTCAATCCGATGAAAATGTATAAAAAGATTCAAGAGAAGGCGGGGATTATCTGTAAACGCTGTGGGGCAAAAATGACAATCTTGCGAGTAATGATCACAAAAGAAGAGGCGAGACGACTAGCCTTACAAGAAATAATTACACGCAGAGGCAATTCCATGTAAGTTTACACTAAACATAAAAGATCAAAAAACCCCATATCTGATGGCGATGGATAGCCATGTGCAAATATAGCGATATTCCCTTTAAAATACGAAAAACAGGTGCCTTTTGACCACCCAAAGTCCAATCAAATATTCTTTTCTAGCATTCCATAATTTGTCTACCTGAATCAGCCAGAACCTCAAAAAGCTATTTTCTATATAATGCCGGGCTTGTCCAACAAACGGTTCAGATTGTGGTTCGTCCCTCACACAATCTAACCTTATTCGTT
>JALTGP010000253.1 GCA_027076905.1 Campylobacteraceae bacterium
CATAGGGTTATTGTAGCGAAAAAAGAATTATAGAATGTTTAATTTTGTTATTAAAGTTTTTTCTTAAAATCTACCACTTTCATCCACCACCTAAAGGAGGTGGTTTTTCGCTATAATTTGATAAATTAAATAAGGAGAATATTAATGAATCAAGTAACTAAAAATAGAGTAGTCAAAAAAGGTGTAGCCATTATGGTCTTAATGGGACTTTTGGGTGGATGTGTGGGGGTTGACCCTCAAGGCAGAGGTTATTCTGTAGCTATTCCTATGAGTATGATAAACTCTACGTTGGCAGATAACTTTCCTATCAGTCAAAAGGTGAGCTATGGATTAGTAAGTGGATTAGTAAATATCGAAGACCCAACTATTCTAGGTAAATCAGGAAGCGATAAACTGGGTGTTGGTACGGCATTTAAGTTTACCAATATGTTTGTTCCAAAGGGTATTGTTGGTAAGATAAATTTGGCTTCAGGTGTACGTTATGATGCCAAGAGTAAAAATCTATTTTTAGCAAGTCCTATGGTCAATGAGCTTAAGTTCCAAAACTTCTCTATGGCAAAATATCTAACGGCTGAGATGAGAAATGCCATTGGACTGGTTATCGCTAATGCTGTTGCTAGAAAACCTATCTATAATATAAATAAGAGTTCAACACTGTCAAGTATGGGAAGTGGATTGGTCAAGGGAATAGATGTACGTAACGGTCAAGTGTTTGTTACCTTTGGGTTTTAAGGGTTAATATAGATGAATAATAAGCCTAAATACACCCTGTTTAAAAATGCCTCTTATGCGATAGATGGGCTAGTTCATGCCATTAAAACGGAGACCTCTTTTAAGATAGAGGTGGCTATAGCAATTATACTGCTACCTACTATCTATTTTTTACCATTTTTATTAATCTATAAACTTATTTTGCTGATTACCTATTTTATTATAATGATTGCAGAGCTTTTAAACTCTGCGGTTGAAAATGTAGTTGATTTGGTTACCATTGAGATACACCCCCTTGCAAAGGCTGCAAAAGATGTGGGTGCGACGGCTGTCTTTTTCTCTGTGATTTTACACCTGATTTGTTGGGTAGTTATTTTGTTAGAGTATTTTAAAATTACAATTTTTTAACGGAGAAACCTATTTTTGGAAGGGTAGGTACTTTTTTATAAAAGAGTTTGGCTAAAAATTTTTTAAGTAGATTTTTCATATATTTTATTCCTATTATTAATTTAAACTTAATATAATAGTTTACCAATTTTTTTTAAGAAAGTCAATATTCTTAAACAATATTTTCAATCTCTTCCTCTCTGTCTAGCATATAGCAAAACTTCAATCCATGTAAAAAGATAGCCCACGAGATATATATCCATAAGATAAAAAAGAGCAGTATGCTTAGGCTTCCATAGATACTAAGATAGGTTTTGTTGTGTAGGACATAGAAGATAAATCCAACTTTTGCCAGATACCATGCCAAAGAGGCGATAAAAGAGCTAATGGTTGTCGCTAATTTAGAGACATGGGTATTGGCAGATATCTTATAGGTTAAGAAAAAAACTCCCCAAACAATAAAAAATGGCAAGATATTAAGTAGCTCTATCCAATCGGTTAATCTGTTTTTATCCAGTATAACTTGGATTTGAGAAGAGAGATAAAAGGAGAGAATAAGCATAATAGGGGTTAGTGTGATAAGTGTCCAGTAGACCGATACAGATGCCCAAAAGCTTCTCTGTTCGCATTGAAAAATATCATTAACAATGTAATCATAGTTTTTAAAAAACATCATAGAGGCAAACAGTACATAGATAACTCCTACCATTCCAAGCTTGGCAGAGTTCTCTATAAAAGTATTAATATAGATGAGTATCTCTTTGGAGTGGGTTGGCATAAGGTTTTCAAAAAGCATGATTTGGATATCTTTGTAGACATCATCAAATAGAGGAAGATTGGTAAAAATAGAGAGAATAATCACCAAAAGGGGGATAATAGAGAAGAGAGTATAGAAACTTAGGCTTGATGAGTAGTAACTAAGCTTATCTTCAAAGAGAGCCGAAGCAAAGTCTCGTATAAAGATATAATACTCTTTTAGAAGTTGGTTTATGTTTATGGACTTTTTCATGCCCAAATCATAGCAGAATGGTAGTAAAGAGTATTTAAAAAAAGGTAACTTCTCATTATTTACCTAAAAAGAGGTACTTATAAAAATAGAAATCCTATAAAATAGGCATTGGGGTAGCCTTATACCAATGTTAGCAATACAACCAACAGTATTGGTGGAGTAACTATTAACCCAAACTTGGAGTATTGTAAAAAGCCAATTTTTACACCTTTTTGATTTAGCGTATGTAACCAAAGTAGCGTTGCCAAACTTCCAAATGGTGTCATTTTAGGCCCAAGGTTACAGCCAATTATATTTGCATAAATCATAGAGTCATTTGCTATATCTTTAA
>JALTGP010000254.1 GCA_027076905.1 Campylobacteraceae bacterium
ACTTGTCATAATAGTGGAAATAATAAGACGCGATACAGTTGTGGACACAAAAAGGATGATGAGTATGTAGAAAATAAATTTTTAAATCCAACAGTAGTTGAAGATATAAGAGATTATTTTAAATATGAGACTCTTCCAAATGAGAAAATAAAAATTGTTCCAACGGCTAAAGATTCTACTAAAGCTCAATACATGATTAATCTTTTACATTTAAACGATAATACCTTATTATTTGCAAGATATAAAGCTCTTGAAGATTTTGAAATTAATGCCGAGGATATGTTAGAAAAGTTTGAAGATATTGAAATAGATGATATAAAAAATATGTTAACGGATGATTTAGCTTTTATTTCTTTTTTGCGATATGAGTATGGTTTGTAATTCAACAAAGCATATAAAAAATCAACTTTAGCCCTAAAAAAAATAGTGAGCAAGGCTAAAGCCATCGGTTCCAATATTTTTTAAATTAATTTTGGGCAGAGGAGTTTAAGAGACACCTTTCCCCTCCAAATACTCCTCAACACTCAACCCCACCACACTACTGTCCATCCCCTCGTGATTATGCACAAAATGAATGGTGCTGATATAAGGCTCAATGATATTAATCTTTTGAATAGGAGTAATGACCAAAAGTTGCAGATTTAATTTCTTAAATAGCTCTAGCCCATACTTGGTCGAGTCATCAGAACCTTTACCAAACGCTTCGTCTATCATTACAAATCTAAAACTTTTACTGCTGTTTTCCTCTAATCCATAGGCAAAAGCGATAGAAGAAGCTAACACAGTATAGGCTAGTTTCTCTTTTTGTCCTCCTGATTTTCCTGATGAGTCGCTATAGTACTCTTTTAGTGAGCCGTCTCCTAGATACTTCTCATTTGCTCCAAAGCTAAACCAGTTTCTAACATCGGTTACTTTTTTTCGCCATTTTTTGTCTACATCTACAAAGTTTTGTCGTCCGTTAAATCTCTCGATGATTTTTTTGACCTGTAGAAACTTAGCCTCATCATAACTGTCATCTCCACCCACCGTTCCACTAAGAGCCTGTTTCAAATCCTCTTTGAACTCTCTAATATCACTGTCGATACTTTTTGCCATGCTAAGTTCTATAAACGTTCCCACACTGTACTCAATGGATTTTAGAGAGTCGTTAATAAGCCTAATCTTTTTAGCAATCGACTTCTCTTCCTCTTCGAGTCTGGTCTTTAGCGTCAAAAAGTGCTGAATCGTTCCCTCTCTAAATAGGCGTTTAAACTTCTTTTCATATTTTGGTAAATCATCTTTTTTCAACACAGTAAACATCTTCTCAAACTCATCAATAGAGGCTGTTGACGCATCTACATCTTTGGTAAAGGTAGGGAACTCTTTGATGTAGCTCTGCATGGTTGAGGTAATTTTTTCGCTACTTCGGTTGATTTTTCCATTGAGGCTATCTATCTGCTTTTGGATATTTTCTCTGATACTGTGTTCATCTTTTTTAATGGTATGAAGCTCAATTTTAAGAATTTTCTCCTCTTTGAGGTAGGCTTTTAGTTCTACTTCATACTGCTCTAGCTCCTCTTTTTTATGCTCATATAGCTCTTTGGCTTCACTATTTTCACTCTCAAATTTCTCTATGTCTGAGTCTATTTTTCCCTGTTTTTTATGTAAAGTGTTCAGACTATCTCGCATGGTACGAATCTTCTCTTCAAGTTTTTGTAGAGCCTCTTCCAATGTTTTTATGATGTCTGAACTCTTCTCTATCTCCTCTTTTTGGGCTTTTAGCTCTTCAACTCTCTTGGCAACACTGTACCAATCCATCATCTCAAACTCTTCAAAGTGTAAAATATCACGCAATCCATCACGCAAGGACTCTATCTCTTTCTCTTGTGACTCAAACGCTTTAACTTCACTATCCAAAACCAATATTTGCTTTTGTAGATTATGCAAATCCTCTTTGAGTCTCAAAAGCTTCTCACGGTTCTCCCAACCCAAAATAAACTGTCGTTGGTCATTGACATCAAACCTGTCATCTTTTTCATGTCGTACCAAAGAGGATTTTATCTGCCCATTTTGTGTTAATGCTCTTTTAAATCGTCTAAACTCGGTCAAACTCTCCACACAACTGTAATCAAATCGGCGATAAATTTCACTTGATAACCACTCATAAAATGGGGTCTCATGGTGAATGTCTATCCTCTCGACCATTGAGTTTTCAGCCAATGGCATAGAGGAGGAGTTTTGGGTTTTAGAGATTTTTAGATAGACAATTTTCCCCTTAAGATTGGTCTTGTCTATATATCGGCTCACTTTGGTATAGTCACGCTCATCAACCAACAACGAAAGAGCAAAAGGGCGTAGTACTCGCTCTATTGCCCCTTGCCACGCTTTGTCATTAATCCGTAAAAGCTCCCCTACAAAAGGAAGTTCTATCCCCAACTCTTGGGCTATTTTATCTC
>JALTGP010000255.1 GCA_027076905.1 Campylobacteraceae bacterium
ACATCATTCCAAGTTTTACCTTTGTGCAGGTCAAAACATTCGGTATTGATACTCTTAAGTGCAGTGTTTCCCTCAAAATCAAAAATATCAAGAACCCCATTGGCTACAAGCTCTTGGTGTTTATAGTCAAAATCATACTTCATTGGAATCAAAACATCTTTTTTATTCATGGTTATTTTGGCAATCAATGTTCCTGTTGTAGATGTTTTCTCTTTTGTTTCCATAATTTCACCAGTAATCGTTTTACCTGCTAATTTACCAAAAAATAGAGCAACTACTTTTTTATTTCTACCAATATTATTGGTCTCTAATTTGGAAGAATCAATAGATATTTTTGAACCAAGAAGTAAATCAGTAAGGTTTTTAGCTTTGAGTTCTTTAGGGGTAAATTTAACACTTGTAAACTCACCATCAACACCAATTTTTTCAAATGTTTTAAATGCTTTCCAGTAGACTTTAACAAACTCTGATTGGTTTGATTCTGACATTAGCATTGATGCTGAGATGAGTAAAAAAAATAGAATTTTTTTCATAGTTTTTCCTTGTTTAATTAAGATTATCAATAATTATAAGAAAAACTTACTTAACAAAATTTTAAAAAATAAATATTTATCTATTTAAATATTTATAAAGATACATTTCTATACATTTTCCTTATTTATGAAAACAACATCATCTGCTCTATCAAAAATATTTGAAACTCTCTGTTGCCAAATTTGACCAAACTCTAATTTTTCATCTTCTGTAGCAACTTCTTGCATCATCTTGCCCATAAGCTCTTGCATTTTTGGATTTCCTGCAATGGAACTGTGGTCATAGCTAACGGTTACACTTTTATTGTTATCTAAACGTTTAAACTCTACAGCACCATTTATATCTGCATTAAAATGCATAAGGCTATGTCTTGCAAATTTACCGTTTAGACCTTTGAATCCACTAAGTTCTGTAGCTCCTGTTATTTGGGTAATAACATTAGCTATAACACCTGTTACTCCCTCTTGCATGTCGTCTTTTAACGATACTGCGATGTTTCCTCTTGTTGGAGTTTCGTCACCATATAGAGCTTCTAATCCCTTAAGTGTTGTAATGTACGCACCTGCAACAGTAGGACAAGAGTGTCCAGCAGATTTGACCACATCTAAGTAAGAAAATTCAACAATTCCATCTTCAAAAGTTCCTAAAAAATTAGAGAGAGGGTCTTGTAGCGTTATGTTTGGTATAGTGTTAAAAAAAGTTGGGTAGTTCATCTGTTTATTCCATATTTTGATTTTTTGCATTTTATTTAAAAACTATTAAGAAAAGCTTGATTTGTCTCAATATCAATAAATATAATATTTTTTATTTATAATTATTTTTTAATATTATATATAAAGGCTTAATATTAAAATAATAATTTATTACTTGATATGTATCAATTATTCATTAGTAGAATATATGCTAATATTAACATTAAGTTATGATAAATATTTGCTAATTTAAATAAAATTATTATATAATAATTAGTTTTATTTTTTAATAAATATTTAATAATAACAAATTGAATAAAATCTAGGAGGAAATAGTATGGCTTTGAATAGAAGAGATTTTCTAAAAAGTGCAGCAGCAGCGACAGCAGCATCTGCAGTAGGAATTGCTGTTCCATCAAATCTTGAAGCATCATCAAATGAGGCTCAAAAAGATTGGAGATGGGATAAAGCAGCGTGTAGATTCTGTGGTACTGGTTGTGGTATTATGTTGGCAACAAAGGGTGGAAAGATTGTTGCAGTAAAGGGTGACCCAGCAGCACCAGTTAACAGAGGTTTGAACTGTATTAAAGGTTACTTTAATGCTAAAATCATGTATGGAGCTGATAGACTTAAACAACCATTGTTGAGAATGAATGACAAAGGTGAGTTTGACAAAAAAGGTAACTTTAAACCAGTTTCATGGCAAAGAGCTTTTGATGAGATGGAAAAGTATGCTAAGAAAGCATTGAAGCATGGTGGTCCAGAATCTGTAGCTGTATTTGGTTCTGGTCAATATACACTTATGGAAGGTTACGCTGCTCAAAAAATGATGAAAGCTGGTTTCCGTTCAAACGCCATTGACCCAAATGCTAGACACTGTATGGCTTCTGCTGTTGTTGGTTTCTATCAAACATTTGGTATTGATGAGCCTTCAGGATGTTACGATGATATTGAACTTACAGATACGGTTGTATCATGGGGTTCAAACATGGCAGAGATGCACCCTATTTTATGGTCTCGTGTAACTGACAGAAAACTTTCCGACCCAGAGAGAGTAAAAATTATCTCTATTCAAACTTATACTCACAGAACTTCTGATATTGCCGATACAGAGATTTTATTCTCACCAAATACTGACCTTGCACTTTGGAACTATGT
>JALTGP010000256.1 GCA_027076905.1 Campylobacteraceae bacterium
TCCTTGCATATGCATAATGCATAGTTTTGTTTTATACTCAACTGCCAATCTGATAATAGACTCATCACTAGCCCCTGTAATGTCATTGATAAAACCAAACCCACTCTGTAAGGCATACTCTACCACAATGGGGGTATAGGAGTCGATACTAAAAGTGACACGCTCATAGAGTTTTTCAGATTTAATTACATCACAAATATCTCCTATTCGCTCCAACTCCTCATCAACGCTTACTACATCAGCATTGGGTCTGCTAGACACTGCCCCAATATCAATAATAGTAGCCCCCTGCTCTATCATCTGCTTTATTTTAGAGATTGCATCTGTTGCCACAAATCTACTCCCACTAAAAAAGCTATCATCATTGGCATTAATCACACCCATTATCTGAGTGGGATACTCTTTGGTTTTTAAAAACAGTTGCAACTCTTTAGCCACATTTTTTAGCCCAAAAGGTTGAGCCAACTCTTTTTTAGATAATATCTCTATATGTTTTTTAGTACCAATAAGCAGACAATCATATCTCTCTTTTTCACATATTATCACCCCACTAGGAACAGCCAATTCAGCTCCAATGCTTAGTGCATCTTGCTTTAAGATATTGACAGCAGGGGTTCGTAAATCTTTGATAAAAAAGTAGAAAAGCTCCATTTTTTTAGCCATTATGGAGACCCCCCCACCTTGGACATTTAAGTTTTTCAGGAACTGCTTTTTATTTTTTATGTTGGTTAATTGGTAGATTTTCATGGGATTGGCCCTATTCTATTTTAATATTAGACATCTCGCTACTATCGCTTCTTCCTGGCCAACAACTTCAAAAGAACCGTATTTAAGATAAATGAGGTAGGTGAACCCATATCCAAAGCTTTGATGCTGTTAGAAAAAACTTTTAATGTTGTCTCATCAAGATTATATCTGCCTGATTTCATCGTAGCCATAGCAATGCTTTCTACTATTTTTTGGCACTCTTTGGCTGATATTCGGCTGTTTTTTTGAACAAACTCATAAACTTTTGCAAGATTTAGAGTTTCTATATCTAAGCTAAAAGTCTCTTCTGATTTATCCTCTTGTAGCACTGTTATTGGCATTCTTGATTTAATGGTATCTAAGATAGCTGATTTAGACTCGGTAATAATAATAAAAGCTTTGTTTTTGGGTGGCTCTTCTAGGATTTTTAGAAGTCGATTTTGTACTATATCAGAGAAGATAGGAGAGATGAGGATAATGTAGTTTAATACATCACTTGCTACATAGGCTTTAGCAATGGTCTGCTTGGCGTTCTCTACTAAAAACTCTTTGGTCACACCTTTCTCATCTTCATTTTTTATAATAGTAAAAATCTCATGGGTTCTTAGCTCGTGAAGGCTATCTAAGACCTCATCAGGCTTTTTGGTAATGATAACCCCACTGGAGAGCAAGAGAGAACTCAAACTCATTAGTCAAGGCTCACTTCGTTGAAGAGTGATGCATCAATGGTTTTGTTAAAGAGCTTAAAGAGCTGTATCATTTTGATATCAAGCGATGCACCACCTTTTCTAAGATAGAAGCTATTGGGTACATCTCCATCAATAATCCAAAGTAGATTTTCATCATTACGAAATACAAACTTGGTGTAGACACTGTCAGCCGAACCAATATACCAGATAAAATAACCACTGGGATAAGAGATATCTAACATATCTTCTAGTAAGTCTAGCTCCTCTGCTGTACTCATCTTATCAAGATTTGGAAACATCGACTTTAGTGGATAGATGGGAAGAAACGGTCTCTCATTCTCTAAATTATTAATTTTATTAGCGATATATTTTGCATACCATCCTCTGGACTCATCAGTTAAGATAAGAATACTCTGCCCCTTTAAAATCTTTTTAACAGCTGATT
Organism: Campylobacteraceae bacterium; assembly: GCA_027076905.1. Taxonomy (GTDB): domain Bacteria; phylum Campylobacterota; class Campylobacteria; order Campylobacterales; family Sulfurovaceae; genus UBA1140. The sequence continues at coordinate 1,882 of JALTGP010000256.1, forward strand.
GAATAACAGGTACCCAATCATAACGACACTCCTCCATCCATGAGAAACTTGGATCCTCTTCACGAATGGTCTCTAGTGTCCAATCCAATATCTCTTGCATTTAAGACCTAAGCGTCTAAGTTATATGTCTGATGTAATGTTCTTACTGCTAATTCTGCATATTTTTCTGCAATAACCATTGAGACTTTTATCTCAGAAGTTGAAATCATTTCGATATTAATACCTTCATGGGCAAGAGCCGTAAAAGCCGTAGCGGCCACACCTGCATGGGATTTCATCCCTACACCAACCACTGAGACTTTACAGACAGAATCATCAAAATCCATTGAACCTATATCGTGGTCAAATGCTTCTATCACTGCCTTTGCTTGGTCACTTTGACACCCTGAGACAGTAAAACCTAAGTTTGTTGTCCCATCAGCACTTGCATTTTGAATAATCATATCAATGTTTACCTGCTCCTCAGCAAGTTTTGTAAAAATCTCAGCTGCAATGCCAGGTCTGTCTGCCACCTCTCTAATGGTTACTCTTGCCTGATTTCTATCCAACGCTATACCACTTACTAATACTGCTTCCATATTTTCACTCTCCTCACCTATAACTGTTCCCTCTGCATCAGAGAATGAACTTTTTGCTATCATTTTTACATTTAACTTTTTTGCCAACTCAACGGAACGATTCTGTAAAACCTTTGCACCCAAAGAGGCAAGTTCTAACATCTCATCATAAGAGATAAAATCCATCTTTTTTGCTTTTGGCTCGATTCTAGGGTCAGTTGTATAGATACCATCCACATCGGAGTATATCTCACATGAATCTGCTTTTAATGCCCCTGCAATTGCCACGGCAGAGAGGTCTGAACCACCTCTTCCTAGTGTAGTTACCGCACCATCTTTATTAATGCCCTGAAATCCAGCTACAACGACTACTCGACCTTTATCTATCTCCGACTGCATGGCACTAGGGTCAATAGACTCAATACGTGCATAAGTATGCATCGTGTCAGTGTTGATACCTGCTTGTCTTCCTGTCATTGCAATGGCATCTACGCCCTTCTCTTGAAGTGCAATTGCCAAAAGAGAAGCAGTTACTCTCTCACCTGAACTCAACAGCATATCCATCTCTCGTTTTGATGGATTGTCTGAGAAGTGTTTGGCAAACTCAATAAATTTATTGGTCTCACCACTCATAGCCGAGACAACCACCACCAAATCATTACCCTCTTTTTTTGCTTTTTCTACACGCGAAGCGACACTTGCTATACGCTCCAAACTTCCAACACTTGTACCACCATACTTATGCACTATTAACATCTATTAAATACCCCTCTCTGACGAAATGTTCTATCACTCTTCTGTATACTCTACGTTTAAAATAAGTTGCCTTTTTTAGCAACTGTGCATACTCTACATATCTATAATCTTCAAACTCTGGTTCATGAAAAAAATCCAAATTAATTTTGGCATCATTTTTGAGTTTAACTAAAAAGTATTTTTGGGTTTGACCATCAAAAGGATACATCTTACGTGCAGTAACTCCATTTGGAAAATCATACTTTATCCAATAAGGATACTCCGCAATAATATCAACACGATTGCACCCTATCTCCTCTTTTAACTCACGTAACAACGCCTCCCTTGGTGTCTCATTTCCATCAATACCACCTTGTGGAAACTGCCATGTATTTTTAACATCCGACCTTTTCCCTAAAAAAAACTCACACTTACGTGGATAGTCTGAAGAGAGTATTACAGCTGCGACATTTGGGCGATATCGCTTCTTTGTCTGCATTTTTATTACTCATCTTTCTTTTTTATTTTATAAGTTTACTATAAGACCTATTTAAACAAATAAATCATTATTCACTTTCAAAATATTTTAGCTAAAATGTCATTAAAAATTGGTGAATAAATGCTACTATATATACATATTCCTTACTGTGACTCAAAGTGTCACTACTGTAGTTTTAACAGTTATGTTGACAAGTTTGACACCCGAAAAAACTATATGTCAGCCCTCCTAAAACAGCTCAAATTCGAACTCCAAAGATTTCAAACAAAAACCCAAGAGATAGAATCTGTTTTTATTGGGGGAGGAACTCCATCAACTGTTCATCCTCAACTTTTCAAACCTATTTTTGAGCTTATTCATCCTCTTGTCAAACAGGGTGCAGAGATAACAACTGAAGCCAACCCCAACTCAGCAACCCTCTCATGGCTAAAAGAAATGTATAATTTAGGAGTCAATAGGGTCTCTTTTGGGGTTCAAAGTTTTAATCAAGAAAAACTGAAAGGATTAAACCGAAACCACTCACCAAAAAATGCAATTGATGCCATCCACAATGCCTATAAAATAGGCTTTAAAAACATATCACTAGATATTATCTACAACTATCAAGGAGATACCATAGAGCTGTTAAAAAAAGATTTAGACCAAGCCTTTGAACTGCCCATCAATCATATCTCTGCCTATGAGCTTACTATTGAATCTCAAACTAAATTTTATGAGACTCCTGAGGTAAAACAGGAGGATGATAATCTAGCATTTTTTGTAAAAAAGACAATAGAAGAAAAAGGGTTTCCACAATATGAGATATCCAACTACGGAAACTATCAAAGTGTTCACAACAGAGGATATTGGGAGTTAAAAGATTATATTGGAGTGGGTGCAGGAGCTGTCGGGTTTAAAAAAGATAAACGCTACTATCCTCATAGCAACATAGATAACTATATCAAAGAGCCATCTGAAATAAGAGAGGAGATACTAACCCAAGAGGATATTTTAACAGAAAAAATCCTCTTGGGGCTTCGCTCTAATATCGGAATAAAAGAGGGAGTATTGAATAAAAAAACTAAAAAAAATGCTGATTTTTTAGTAGAGCACAAGAAGCTAAACAGACTCTCCTCTACCTATTATAATCCAAACTTTTTTTTAAGCGATGAAATTGCTCTCTATCTACTTGATTAATCTATTCTATTGATTTAAGTTTTGCTTTTGACTGCTCTCCATTAAGCGTTCCAGAAAGAAACTGAATCTCCACACTGTCGATACGCTCCAGAAGTTTTGTCTGCAATGCATCTCCAATAATTTTACCATTAATATATCGCTTCATCCCCTCAAAATCTGGAAAAAGTTCCAAAAGTTCCTCTTTTAGTTCACTTTTATTCCATGCTTCTAATTGCTTTTTAGTATCAAGCTCTTGTACATTTAAAACTCTATCTCCGACAATATCCACACTGTAATACTGCTCATACTCACTCTTTTTGTTATACGAACCACTCTCTTTATCAACATCCTCTTGAAGAGAACCAATAAAATTAGTACTCAAATAGATAGCTATTAATCCAATAAATAAAAACGTAAATAGACCTTTGTCCATGATGTACTCCTAAAATATATTATTAAGTTAATATTATATCTAAATATTATAATAAATACATAAGTTTAAATTAAGTTATAAAAAAGCCAAACTCTTAACCTTTTTCGATAAAATTACAATAATTGAAAATCAAGGGAAAACTATGTTTGGAATGGGTTTTACAGAAATACTCCTCATCGCTATTGTTGCGATACTCTTTTTAGGACCAGATAAACTGCCTGATGCGATGGTATCGGTTGCAAAATTTATCAAAGGTGCTAAAAAAGCAATTGGTGAAGCCAAAAATGCAATAGATGATGAGGTCAAAATCTCTGACTTAAAAGAGGAAGCAATGGGCTACAAAGCAAAACTAGACGCTGCAACAGATGAACTAAAAGGATTTAAAAATATCAACCCCTTAGAGAGTTTAAACAGTGACCTAGAATCAATTAAAGGAACATTGACTAATCCCTCTACCAACAGTGGAGAGATTACCACCACACCTGTTGAGCCAAAACAGGATGAAACAACAATTATTAAGAAAAAAGATAAAGGGGACAACTAATGTTTGATAATTTAAAACCTCATCTCATTGAGCTTAGAAAGAGATTGGGTATCTCTGTCGTCGTTGTTATCGCGTTTGCATTTATTGCCTTTGGATTTAACCAATATATTATAGCATTTGCAAAAGCACCCCTTATGGATGTGGTAAGTGGAGACCCATTTATTGGTGGTATTGGTATCTTTTTTACTGCTCTTAAAATCTCTATCTTCACAGGGTTTCTGTTGGCACTGCCTGTGGTATTCTCTCAGATTTGGGCATTTATCGCTCCAGGGCTTTATGACAATGAAAAAAAATATGTTGTCCCTTTTGTAACGATATCAACCTTTATGTTTTTAGTCGGTGCTGCCTTTGCTTACTATGTGGTTATTCCTTTAGGATTTCAATTTTTATGGATGTTTGCAGGAAACCTAGTAAACTTCTTACAGACACTTGATGAGTATATCGGTATTTTTACCAAGATTCTCTTTGGTTTTGGTGTCGCATTTGAACTCCCTGTTATCCTCTTTTTCTTGGCTGTTTTGGGTCTTATTGATGACAAAGGACTAAAAGACTTTTTTGGTCATGCCGTACTTATTATTTTTGTATTCGCTGCCCTTTTGACTCCTCCTGATGTTATTACTCAACTCTTGATGGCAGGACCACTAATTTTACTATATATTATCTCTATCTTTATAGTAAGGATGGTTAACCCCTATAAAGAAGAAGATGATGATGACGACAACAACAAAGAGGACAATGTGGCTGTAGATGAACAGAAACAACTAAAATAAGATAAGTAGATGCAAAAAGAGCTACTTACATCTAGCTATGATTATGAGCTTCCTGCTCATCTCATAGCACAAACCCCTGTACAACCAAGAGACCATGCAAAACTCTTGGTATATAATAGAGCTACCGATACCACCACTCACACCACTTTTCAATATCTATTAAAGTATTTACCAAAAGCGTGTGATGTCTTTCTCAATGATACAAAGGTTATAAAAGCCCGTATCTTTGGAAAAAAGCAGAGTGGTGGCAAGATAGAGCTACTTTTCAACAAACCCCTTGATGCAAATGAGTATCTAGTAATGACCAAAGGACGTGTCAAGATAGGAACAGAGATATTTTTTGATGACAACTTAGTAGCCACGGTAATTCGATTTTTAGAAGATGGTTCAAGGGTTGTTACTTTTACTCATTATGGGAAACAGATACGATTTGAAGAGCTAGTAGTGGTACTAGAGCAGATTGGTCATATCCCACTGCCTCCCTATATGTTACGAAAAGACAACAAACAAGATGAGCGAGACTATCAAACCCTCTTTGCCAAAAATGCAGGAGCAGTCGCTGCACCAACGGCATCACTTCACTTTACTCCTGAACTTTTTAATGCCTTCTCGAACCGTCACAAAACCCATAAAATTACTCTTCACATAGGAGCAGGAACATTTAAACCTGTTGAGGTAGAACATATTTTAGAACACCCAATGCACTCAGAATTTTTTAATATTTCACAAGAGAGTGCCGAGGTATTAAAAAGCGATACCCCTATCCTTGCCATTGGCACAACGGTAACACGAACTGTTGAGTATTTTCATAGAACAGGAAAACTAGAGGGGGAGTGTGACCTATTTTTGAACCCAAATAATAAACCAGAACGGGTTACGCACCTCCTGACAAATTTTCACCTGCCAAAAAGTACGCTTATTATGTTGGTCTCTGCCTTTATTGGTCGAGAGAAGACATTGAAGCTTTATCAAGAGGCAATCTCCAAAGAGTATCGTTTTTTCTCTTATGGAGATGCGATGCTAATTATTTAAATATTTGTCTGTATATAAGCATTTTTATTAATCTTTTTACGAATTCTATCAAGGGCTTCCATCGTCTCTACCGTGGTTGAGAATGGGCCTATATAAACACGTCTAATAATCTTATCTTCATGTGTTACCATCTCAATTCTATACTTAAAACCAAAAGAGACAATTTTATTCAAATATGCTACTTTTGGCTCTTTGATAAAACTACCAACCTTAACATAATATTTTTTTACACCATTAGTGGGACTCTTTTTATCTTCTATTTCTGATGTTGCCACCACAGAGTTATTCTCTTCAAGGACAACAGGTTTAGACTCCTCAACTTCGATAACTTTGGGGTTGACTATCTGTCTTAATCGCTTGATTGCCAACACTTTAAACTGACCATCCTCTTGTACAATTCTAACCTTATGCACATCTCGTCCTGAACGAGAGTCGTTATGGCTATCATACTGCCAATGTACGGTTATTTTCACATCGGTATAATCCTCTTTTTTTCGTAAAATTTCCATGTATCCCAAACGATAAATACGTTTGGGCCAATATTTATAAAAGTTTACCTTTGCAGAACGTAGATTCATTAAAGTTACGTTTTTTTGGTACATATACTGTTGCATAGGAAAGGTATAGAAGACTTTGAGCTTGTCCAAAAAGTTCTCTTCATCTGCTTTGTAGTAATCTTCTAAAAAATGTTTGAGATAGAAGCGATTTGCCTCTCTGTTATCTTTCATGGGGATAATAAATTTCCTACTAACCCACCCCTCTATATGTTGCCTTCCAACACCATGAGAGATATAGCACCACTCTCGTCCTCTGATATTGTATTTACACTCTAGAATCTTGATACCTATAGCCTCAGCAGAGAGCTTTCCTACCAAAGTATGTCGATTGATTAGAGGCTCTTCTCTCACGTTGACAGCCCCACCTTTTCTTAAATGTGTCAAACTGTATTCCGTAGCATACAGAGAGTTTAAAGCCAAAAATTTTAAAGTTAATAGTAGTAAAAATCGTTTCATAACAATATTATACAATTTTGCATTAAAGATGATATTAAAAATTTCACTCTCTTATAAGAGCGACTCTAGCTTTAAGCCCCAATGTTGTACTGTATCCCACCTCTGAAAATCGTAATGTACCATTGCCATCATAGATAAAGGTAGTGGGGTAGACCTCTACACCAAACTGTTTTGACAAAGTACCATCACCATCATTGATGACACGATAGGAGAAGTTTCTCTCATCCATAAAAGATTTAATCTCCTCATCTGTGCCTGAATTTACCGCAATGGTTATTACGTTACATGAGTTTTTTAACGCTTCAATATTGGGGGCTTCTAGCTTACAAGTGGGACACCATGTTGCCCAAAAATGGATAATGGTGGGTGAGCTTTTCTTCTCTGATTTTTTAAACTCAATCTCATGCTGATAGATATCCATCGCTTTTATATCTGCCAATTGATTTGATGTATCAGGTTTGCGTATATAGTTTAGTACTATTGAAACCACAAATACCATCAGTAGCGTGGTTACTATCTCTTTTGAAATCTTTTTTAAATTCCAATTTTTCATGCTCTGTTCTCCTCTTTGAAAAGCCATCTTTCCAGTATTATTTTGGCAGCCATTGAATCTATTTTTCCATCTTTTTTATGTCGAAACACTCCTTGGGTCATCTCTTTTGCCTCCACAGAAGAGCCTTGTTCATCTTGGTAGACTACTTCTATATTTTGTAGTTCTAGCAGAGAGACAAAATGTTTTATTCTTCTCTCCATCTCCTCTTCACTAGAACCTCCTTTTGGTAAGCCCACCACAAATCTCTCTATCTCCCACTCGACCAAAAAAGCAACCACCTCTCTAGCCGCCTGATTGCGATTGATACGAAGTATCGCATCTTGTGGAAAAACGACAGAGCCATCAAGACTCATTGCCACCCCTATTCGTTTGAGTCCAACATCTATACTTGCTGTTTTTTTATTTTTTATTTTTTTATCTGCTATTTTCTGCACTATTTCTCTATCCTATTTTTTTAGTTTCATTGTACTATATCCAAAATATCATGATATAATCGTGTATGGCAAAAAAAAAGAAAAAACAAGCAATTAAAATAAATAATAAAGTAAAAGAGTTAATGAATGGTGAGCCTTTTGATGAGGGTATAAAACACCTAAGTGAAGATATTTTGGTAGAGCTTACGATGTTACTGGATTTAAAAGTATCCATGTTAGTTAAAAAAGAGATGGTACGGGCATTACGTCAAACCTGGTCGGAAGGTAACACAAGTCTGCGTCTAAACATCATTAACTATCTGGAACAGATGGGTCTCAAGAGCAAAAAAAAGGTTGATACCAGTGATAAGGTCTCTTATATTGTCTCTATTTTAGAGAGACATGAGCATAGTAAAGAGGAGGAGCAACAGATTTTATCCGCCTTTATAGATACCACGTTCAATAAAATAAGTGAAGATAAGATTTTTAACAAATTAAACTATCTACGACAACAACAGAGTATGAATCATTGGGAAAAAAAGATAGAGGTGGAGTTTAACACCCTCTCCGAGATGGAGTTTTATCACTCCTATGAGTTTGAGATGAATGAAGAGACCTTTTTTAAATCTCTTTTAACCACCACCCAAAGCATTCACGGAGAGCTACTTTTAGGCGAAGATAAAGAGGCAATTACTAATGAGCTAAAGCATCTAAAGAATAATGCTATTAATAATAAAGTAAAAGATATTAAAGCCTTTTTAGAAATTGTCAAAACTGACCATCGCTACCTATCAGAAAGTGAAATTACAAAACTGATACGATCCATGCCTCCTGAAGATTGTTTTTATGAGATAGATATTCCTCTGCCTATTGTCAAAGAAATTATCTTAAATATTGACCCCTTATACCGTGTAACAATGCAAGGAAATAGCATTGTGGTTGCCAAAGATAAGTCTCATACGCTCTATCAAAAAGAGCTACCCTATACCGTGGTCGCCTCTTATGGTCGGCGGTTGCTCTATCGCGATATTTGGAGCGAAGAGCTTCTGCCCATACAAAAAGATATCTCTCACATCAAAGAGGAGATGAAGAGCCATTTTGACCACATTATTAAAGAGATTGAAGATGAACTAATAGAACTCTCTTTGGGATTAGAGATAGATAGCTCTGTTACCCAAAAGTTTATTTTACAGTTTATTGAACCACAAGTTGGTTCAGCCCTTACCCTTAAAATCAAAGAGAAGGTTAAACGCAGAATTGTCTACCATTTTATGGAGTATATCCGCCCCTTAAAAGAGAAAAAAAGAAAAGAGGAGCTACTGGCAAAAACGATTCGTGATTTTAAAAATCTCTTTCCCTTGGCAAGAGTGATTAAACGTGAGGTTTTTTTCCATGTAGGACCTACCAATTCAGGGAAAACCTATGAGGCTCTAAAATCACTCGAAAAGGCAGATACAGGCTACTACCTCGCCCCTCTGCGTCTCTTGGCACTCGAAGGGTATGAGAACCTCAAAGCAAAAGGAGTAGGTGTCTCTTTGATTACAGGAGAGGAGGAGATTATAGATGAAGAGTCTACGCACATTAGCTCCACCATTGAGATGATGAACGCCTCAGTTGAAGTGGATGTTTGTGTTATTGACGAGATACAGATGATAAATGACCGTGACCGTGGTTGGGCGTGGGCAAATGCACTTATTGGAGTTCCTGCCAAAAAAGTTATCCTCACAGGTTCTCCTGATGTACTAGAGGCAGTAAGTGAACTATGTGAGTACCTACAAGAGCCACTTACTGTGATTAATTTTGAACGTAAAAATGAACTCAAACTAATGACCTACCCTACCCCCATTAAACAGATAGAGAGTGGCACAGCTGTGGTGGCTTTTTCACGAAGAGATGTCTTGGGTCTACGCCAACAACTCTCACAACGCTATGAGGTATCGGTAGTCTATGGTAATCTCTCCCCCGAAGTACGACGGGAAGAAGCACGGCGTTTTAGAGAGGGAGAGTCACAAGTTCTTATTGCAACCGATGCCATTGCCATGGGACTAAACCTCCCCATCAAGACCCTACTCTTCTCAAAAGATAACAAGTTTGATGGACTACGAAGAAGAGAACTTCTACCCACAGAAGTCACTCAAATTTCTGGTCGTGCAGGACGCTATGGACTCGAAGAGGTGGGCTATATTGGAGCATTAGACAGCAAAACTTTGGAGACCATTAGTTCTAAATTTTACCAACCCCTTCCAAAACTGGAACTTCCATTTTCAGTAATGGCAAGTTTGGAACATGTGATGCTTATTGGTGAGATTTTAGAGACAGAGCAACTCTGTATTATACTAGGCTTCTTTGCAGACAATATGGAGTTTGAAGGACCTTTTGTCGCAGCAAACTTGGACTCTATGCTAGAGATTTCAGCCATTGTCGATGAGTATCAACTTGATTTAAAAACACGCTTTAATCTAGCATGTGCCCCTGCATCTATCTCCTCTCCATATATTGAATCAACATTTCACCGATATATCCGACAAATAGAAGCAGGAAGTAATGTGGAATATCTTCCTCCTAGAGACCTGCCAAAATTTGCACAGACCAATGAGATGATGCTTAACGCAGAGGATAGGGTTCGTGAAATTTCACTCTATCTTTGGCTCTCCTTTAAATTTGGAGATTTATTTCCCCATGTTGAGGAGGCACTTCGTGCCAGAGTTCGGCTCAATAGTTTTATAGAAGCCTCTCTCAAACAGGGAAACTTTACTAAAAAATGTAACCGATGTGGAATGGCATTGGACTTTACTTATCGTTTCTCTGTCTGTGATGCCTGTTTTTCAAAAGGAAGAAGAGGAAATCGAAGAAATAATAGAGGAGCAAGAAATGGAGGGATAAGAAGTAGAGAAAAAAATAAAAAATAATTATTTTGATTTAAAACTAAAAAAAATAGTTTTAAATCAATTAAATATATTTAATAACCGATAACTCCACATACTTAAATCATACCATTTCTTATAATTAAGATATTTACTTAAGTTTTTCAGTAAAATTTTAGTAGATTTTTAGGAAAGGATTTTTTATGCCACATATCTCTACTCTATTATCAAAAAAAATAAATACTTTTTTTACAATACTTGGACTAAAAAGAAATAAACGAATAAAAAGTTCCACTATGCTTCCTTTGAAAAGTGCCTCTCCCATTACTAACTTTGACAAACAGGATAAAAAAGAGGTAATTGACAGTTTTAATAAACTACTAAATCAAACTTACCTTGATAAGAATGAGTATATTAATTTTATTACAAAACACTATAAAGATACGGGATATACCGTTTGGGAATACAGCAAAGAGAAAGAGTTAACCCAGAGTGAAATACACCTTGTTATTAAGAGAGATAATATTATTTTACTAATACAGTGCCACAGCGACCATGAGTATTTAAGCCAAAAAAATATTAGTAACTTTGAAAAACAAGCCGTTCTTTTTGTTACTGAAAACCAAATATTTCAAAGTTATAATATTCAACTCCTCTATATCATGACAACACTTCTTCTTGAAGAGTCTGCCTATAAATACATTAGAAAATCTAATAATATTGATTACAAAATCTTAAAAGAACAGGCAAATTAATTTAATTATTACCTTTTTTATGGAATAATATTTTATCTTAAGGGGGTAATAACGATGAAGAAAACTATTTTATTATTGACAAGTTTGTCAATATCTTTGATGTCTATGGAGCTGGAATATGGTACAGGAACCTTCTCTATGGAGGGTGGTTTTATCGGATTAACAAGTAGAATATCTACCGATATTGATGCCTATAGTTTGGTAGATAGACATAGTAATATGGTGAGTAATCTCTACTATGGGTATGATTTCCATCTCTATGATTCAGAACTAATGAAACAAGCTCAACACAGCTATAATAATATGGCTTCATTATTCAATAACATCTCTCCAATTGATGTGCCAAAAATGGAACATCGCATAAAAGGACTCGATGCCAACCTTAATTTGGGTTACGATTTGATACATCAAGACCAAGATAATTTTTTAGGGTTGGGTCTTACCGTTGGGATATCTATGCCAACCATAGACAGTATTTCCGCGAATAAAAAAGCCTTCTCTTTGACCAAAGAGGTACTCAAAAAAACCAAAACCAAAGTAGAAACCTATAAAATAGGACCCAGTATTACCATGCAGAAGTCACTCAATAGATATCTCTCTGTTTATGGAACAGGAAGTTATGCCTATCAGACAGGGAAGGTAAAAAATAGCTATTTAAATAGTAAATTTGATGTGGATGGAACGTTTCAATCTTATAATTTTGGTCTCTATTTTACCCCATTTACCGATGAATATAAACTAGGATGGATAACATTTAGTCCAAGACTTTTTGCCACTGTGGGCTACCGATACCAGAAATGGGATGTGGGCAAGATGTCGATTAATGCCTCTGGATATGAGATAAGTTCTGAGATGTTAGAACCTCTTGGCATGAACTTTGTTATGGATAGTTCAGTAGGTTATTTTGGTGTAGGGGTCTCTTTTTAGATAGCTTAACTCTAAAATTAAAATGCTACACTTCCAAAAAAGGAGCAGATATGTCAAAAAGAACCCTAATTATTGGTGCTGGTGGTGTTGGAAATGTGGTGGCGTTTAAATGTGCAATGAATCATCAGAGTTTTGGAGAGATTATCCTTGCCAGTCGAACCCTCTCCAAATGTGAGGCGATTGCCAATAATATCTTTAAAAAAATTAATATTAAAATCAATACAGCTCAAATAGATGCCGATGTGATAGAGGATATAGTGGTACTTTTTGATCTATTACAACCCAATATTGTCATCAATGTGGCTCTCCCATATCAAGACTTGACCATTATGGATGCCTGTATATCCTGTGGGATTGATTATCTAGATACGGCAAACTATGAACACCCAGATACAGCGAAATTTGAGTACAAAGAGCAGTGGGCTAGAGATAGAGAGTTTAAAGAGGCAAATATCATGGCTCTGCTTGGAAGTGGATTTGACCCAGGGGTGACTAATGTATTTTGTGCCTATGCACAGAAGCACTACTTTGATGAAATTCATACCATTGATATACTTGATTGTAACGATGGTGACCATGGCTATCCTTTTGCAACCAACTTTAATCCTGAAATAAATTTAAGAGAGGTTAGTGCCAAGGGTAGGTATTGGCAAAATGGAGAGTGGATAGAGACTAAACCAATGGAGATTATGAAAGTATGGAACTATCCAGAGGTAGGAGAAAAGGACTCCTACCTGCTCTATCATGAAGAGATGGAGAGCCTTGTTAAACATATAAAAGGGTTAAAAAGAATTCGATTTTTCATGACCTTTGGAGAGAGCTATCTAACCCATATGAGATGCTTGGAAAACATAGGCATGTTGGGAATTAAAGAGGTGGAGCATAAGGGGCAAAAGATAGTGCCTATGGAGTTTTTGGCCACCCTACTCCCCGATCCTGCTTCACTTGGAGAGCGAACCAAAGGAAAAACCAATATCGGTATCTATGCCAAAGGGATAAAAAATGGAGAGGAAAAAACTATCTATATCTATCAAGTAAGCGACCATGAGAAGTGCTACGAAGAGGTTCTAAGCCAAGGAGTTAGCTACACCACAGGTATCCCTGCGATGATAGGAGCGAAACTTATGTTAGAGAAAAAATGGCAAGGCATAGGGGTATGGAATATGGAAGAGTTTGACCCTGACCCATTTATGGAAGAGTTAAACCAACAAGGGCTTCCATGGAAAATTAAGGAAAGTTAGAAAAAATCATGAAGAGTTAGAGAGGTTCTTAAAACAGTATTAAGGTTATCTAAAAAACTTCTCTGTTAACCTTTCGTTAACTATGTATAGGAAAATGGTTATCCTTTTTTTGTTAAAATTTTCTATTACTTAAAGAACAAAAGGATACCGATGCCATTTATTAAGTTTATAATAGTAACTCTCATGCTCACAAGCTTCTCTTTTTCTGAATCTGACATAATTAATCCATTTGCCAATCCCAGTGTTATTTTGAGAGACTCTCAAGAGATAGAGAGCCAAGCAGTCTATCAAGAAGAGAACAACCAAGAAGAGAATAACCCCTCTTCTTTGACCAGTGATATTATAAATCCATTTAGTGATCCTAGTGTGGTTCAAGGATATTCTCAAAAAGAAGAATATCAAGAGGAGGAGAGCTATTCCCCCTCTAATGGTAACACTATCAATCCATTTAATGACCCCAATATTGTGATAAAAAAGGAGTCACACTCAAAGAACAGAGATACCCCGTATTATCAACCTGCAAAAAATCAAGCAATACTAGATGCACGAGCGCTTCCTTCAAGTAAAAAGAGTACCTCTTTTAATACAATTGCACCCGATATCCAAGGGAAATACAGACTAGTTCAAGGAACTAAATCTTTTGGTTCAGGTGTGCGTAAAATGATGGAAGAGGGCTATCTTATTATTGAAAAATTAGATGATAATAATTTTGGATACTACTATGCCTTTTCTGTTGAAAAATCCTCTCCTCTTAGCCTCTTTGGTATTTTTAACTATGATAGGGGAATGTTCCACCAAAGGGTCATTAAAGATGAGGGAGCATTCACTACTGAAAATTTAACCAATACAAAAATTGTAACCGATGGAAATCAATTGAGCTTAGATGTCAATATAGAGGGTGGTTCAGTCAGCAGTATGTGGGAGTATGATAGCTCAGAATCTTTCTCTCCCACAATTCAAAAATCTTTAAATGAGGCTAAAAAAGATTACAAAGAGATATACAAAGATAGGTTTTCAAAACTAACATACTAATTTATCAAAAAATGTTCAAGAAAACCCCGAACTCTTAGACGGGGATGAATTGAAGAAAATTCAATATTCAATAAAGTTGTTTTTTGTTATACTCAGGAATACAAATTAAATAACTACCAAATTTCAAAGGCAACTAAGAAAAAGTAGCAAAGCAATTATACCACGTTCAGCCACCCCTTGAAAGAGGTGGTTTTACGCTATAATTTGATAATATTATCAATAAATTCTAAAGGTAGTCATCATCAAAGCATTTGAAAAACTTAATCTACACCCCGATATCTTAAAGGCAGTGGTTGCCCAAGAGTATACACAAACCACTGCTATACAAAATAGAGTTATCCCTAGTGCAATGAGAGGAATGGACATCATTGCAGCCTCCAAATCAGGTACAGGAAAGACCGCTGCATTTGTTCTTCCTATGCTCAACAAACTTCAAAAGATAGTAAAAGATGAGAACAAAGTTGTCCGTGCATTGATTATTGTTCCCACAATTGAACTCGCAGACCAAGTCTCACGAACCGTTGTCTCATTGGGCAAACACCTCACACTAAAAAGTGTCAAAGTACAAGGTGGTTCACACAAAAGTGGACAGATAGAGCGTCTCTCTAATGGGGTTGATATCGTTATTGCAACCCCTGGGCGACTCCAAGATTTCATTCGAGACAGAAAAATAAAACTGGACAACGTAAATACTATTATCCTAGATGAAGCCGATACTATGCTAGAGCTTGGATTTCTCGAAGAGATAAAATTTATATTAAAAGAGTGTGGTAAACCTCGTCAAATCATGATGTTCTCAGCCACCATCTCTCAAAATATCAAAAAATTGGGAAAAGAGTTTCTACGTGAACCTTCTATTGTTGAGGTAAGCAATCGCCGTGATGTGGTAAATATCATTGCACATCGAGCCTACAAAATAGATAAAAAAAGAAAAGAGGAGTTGGTTCATACGCTTACCAAAGAGTACCCAAAGACACAGATGCTCCTCTTTGCCAATACCAAAACCTCTGCCAATAAAATATATGATTATCTTCTCGCCAAAGGGGTACGTGTCTCTATTATCCACGGAGATATCAAACGAGGAGACCGAGCCAAATCACTCTCTTTACTCAAAAATGACAAAACACAAGTGTTGGTAGCCACTGATGTGGCAGCTAGAGGGATAGATATCAAAGAGCTACCATTAGTTATCAACTATGATTTGCCTGAAACTACCGATAGCTTTACCCACCGAGTAGGACGAACAGGACGTGCCAATAACAAAGGTGGAGTCATCACCCTATTAACTATTCGTGACTACATCAACTTCTCCAAAATAGAAAAAGATTTAAAACTCAATATAAAAAGAGAAGTTCATAAAGATTTTGAACTAACCGACACTCAACCACGGCAAAAACGACCAACCAAAAAGACGCTTCGTGAGAAAAAGGGCTATATTGATTATGATAAAAAGCGAAAATACACCTATGCTGCACAACGAAAAAAACGTGAAGAGAAGAAAACAGAGAAAGAGCGTCGTCAAAAAGGGAAATAACACGTGAGAAATCGGCACATAGAGAAACATTTAGATAGAAATTTATCTAATTTTTCTCTATATTAATCATCTTATAGCTATATTTAAATAATATTAAAATTTTAGGAGTATATCTTGCTATTCGAAAATCAATTAGACATAACTATCAAAGCTTTCTTTTTTAACGCCAAAACAGACTACCTACCTTATTATAAAAATTTCTCATTTACTGTTAAAAAAGATATGGTTTTAAAAGAGATTCTTCACCTAATAAAAGAGCAAAACTCTATGTTTTCCTACCCAGATAAGGATTTAATCTTTAGGGTAAATGGTCTGATGGTAACAGGGAGAGAGAAGATTTCTGAAGTGGTTGAAGAGCTAGGAACAGAGCTTAAAATAGACCCTGCGTTGGAGTATCGCTCTAACAATGGTCTCATCCTTAACAACCATGACTTTATGCATCAGTACAGGCGAGTTTTTCAGCATCACAACACATCTAAAGAGGATTTAGAATACTACTTAACCCTCTATCCAATACATTATGCCTCAGAGACATTTAACTATAACCGTGAGTATATTGGTGATGCCATTATACTTTTGGCTGCAAAAATGGTAAATGATGGGCATCATAATATAGATAAGATACTCCATGATATTAGTAATGAGTTTAACGGTATCTGCTGTTGTGAATATGAAAATAATATTTTTAACGGAGAGGATTATGAACAAACCATTGAGAGTCTAAAAAAGATGGTTCGACACTCAAAAAGTAAACTATCGTTAAACGATAAAATCAGAGCCACGTGTCTAAAAAACATGAGAAAAACTATTAAAGCAGATACCCTAGAGGGAAAAAATATCGCCCTCTATATTGGTAATGAAAAAGAGTCCAAACTTCGTCATATCGAGGAGATAGAGAAAGCTATCGCCTCTGTTGGAAAGCTTATCCCATTTGATATGTCTACCAGACGTGCAGGACAGAGTCTAATGGATAGACATCCAACCATCGCTTATCAAAAATCAGCCAAAATGATGCTTCAGGCATTTGATGCAGGAGCAGAAGTACTGGTTTTCTCAAAAGATGAAGATATGACTCTATTTGAAAAGAAAATTGCCGTGATAGAGAGCGAAATAGGAAGAGAGATTGGTCTAGCCCTTATCTCACTATCTACATTTAATGAGATGTGTAGCGTTACTGCGTAAACACTCTAAAATTTTATCAAAAAATCTTCAAGAAAACCCCGTTCTTTTAGACGGGGATGAATTGAAGAGGGTTGTTAAGGAATCTTCAAAGAATAAATTTATCCATTTTACTTGTCTTTTTATTCCTAGTTGAATTCTCTCAATCGTCACATAGAATAACTATGCCCCTCAAGAGATATTTAGTAAAATAAAAACAATATAAAATATAAATAAATCAGAAAGCCTTTCAAATTCAGACTCATTGGAGTTTGCTAGTTAGGAAGCCTCTAACTCTTTAGGAATGCAAATTAAATAAGTGCCAATTTGCATTCCTAAAAAAGGAGAGTTAAAACATGAATTCAAACTTTTTCACAAATGAAGCAGAAAACACCCTAAAAAACAGAATCAATCATATCTTACAGAGAAATAAAAATATTGAATATTTAGATTTTTTAATAGGATATTTTCGTATTACAGGGTTCAATAAAATCTCAGATAACCTCTCTTCTATTAAACATACGCGTATTTTAGTTGGTATTAATGCCGATAAACATACTTACAGTGCGTCACAACTTATACAAAGGTTCTCCAAAGAGCAAGTCGATATACATAATGAAGAGCCTATAGAGGAGCAAGAGTATCAAAACTTTTTTTCTATGAAACAACTTATTATAGAGAAAAAAATAGAGGTTCGTATCTCTGATAATCGAGATGTTCACTCTAAGATGTATATTATGCGAAGTGAAGAACACCTTAATCATAAGAGAGATGGTATTACCTATAATGGTAGTTTGATTATTGGCTCTTCTAATTTAACACATAATGGTTTAGAGGGCAATACAGAGATAAATGCCGAACTTAATCAAGAGCGAGATATTGTTAATGCTGTTAATGTATTTGAAAAGCTTTGGGCTGATTCTGTTGAGCTTACCGAAGATGATTTTGATAAATTTATGACACCTCATCTAAAAAAGCCAATTATTACCCCTTACCAAATTTATATCAAACTTCTTATAGAACATTTTGGAGATAGAATAGATTTTATAGATGATAAAAATATCTTTGTACCAGAACACTATAAAAAACTCTCCTATCAAGTAGAGGCTGTCAATAATGGAATAGCCAAACTAAAAGAGCATA
>JALTGP010000257.1 GCA_027076905.1 Campylobacteraceae bacterium
AGTTAAGATATGAGTTTAAAAACAGTAAAATAAGTACAGGACTCTTTGGTGTTAATCGTATTTTTTTACCTACTTCAGATACTTTTCCTACCTTAGTAGCAAGTGACACTAACGATTATATTACTTTGCAAAATATTTCACACGGTTCAAACTATAGAGAACAGTTTTTAAAAGAGGTCTATTTAAAAAATGCGTATAGAAAGATAACCAAAAGTGAAGCGTGTCGTATTCAAGGCTTTCCAGATGATTTTAAACTACCCGAATCACGAGCTAGATGGATGAAATTAATAGGAAATAGTGTCTCTGTTCCTGTTATTGAAGTTTTGGTTAAGGCGATATTAGATACAGGTGTTGTAGCTAGAAAAAATAAAAAAACAACTTCAACTACCCCTATAAAATAAATAGGGATTGATATTCGGGGCTTACATTTTTTTCTAAGGTCTTGCCGTTCTCTCTTTGTCATTTGTAAAAAGTGTAGATAGGCTTCTTTAAAGCCTTGATGAACCATTCCTTTTCCAAGTATGGGTCTATCACGCACAGAAAAGTTTGTTAACCAGTCTTTTTTTTCTTTTGACCCTCGAAACACAAAGGTAATGATGGTTTTTTGAATGCTATCATCCCAATGGGTTAAATAAACAAACTGTAAATCAACCATGCTTTTTCGTCCACGCGATAAAACCATAAGCCTGTTCCAAAGTCGTAAAGAAAAGCGTTTGTGACTGCGTTTAGAAAAGAACTGGAAACTGTCAAAATGATAATGTTTTTGAAGTTTCTCTTCTATCTCCTCTTTATCACAATAAACAAGTTTAGAGAGTTGCATAAAATAGAGAGCCTCTGCAACATCAAAGCCATCTTTAAAATCTATTTTCTGTTCATCTAAACTTGAAAAGCTATGAAACTTCACAGACCAATCAATGGTTACATCACGTTTAAGCGTTAGCCGAATGCTCTCAAAAGCTTGAAGTGTTTCATAGTTTTCTGAGACTTCAAAGTCATGAATCGCTATTTTTTTCTAGTAAGAAAGCCTATCTATTAAGATAAACCCCCTTTAACTTCTCTACTTTTAAAATGGCATAAGAGAAGAGTTCTTCATGCTCAATCCCCTTGCGATATAGGGGCTTATGCCGTCTATAGGAGTTAAACACAGTGGTGGCTTTTCTATAAGAGTCCTCTTTGTTGCGTTTAATATGCTCAAAAGCAATTGAGGCATTAATAAGCCCTTTGACGAGATTTTTTAGGGGATGATTGGCTTTTCTTAGTGGATGCCATGCCTCTTCTAACACCTCGTGTGCATCAAAAAATGCTCTATTTTTTAGAAGTAAAATATACTCTTTTAAAGCATCTTCTAAATTAGAGTTATCTATTTTACGGGAATACATGGTATCTCCAAAATCACAAAATCTTTTTGGAAATAGGCTGTAATATGGTTTTGAAGTGCCAATTTCTCTATCTCATCATTGCTTCTCTCTGCTTTTTTATCAGCTTTGACCATCAACATCAAAATGGGATATTTTTTCTCTCCTAGCATAATGGTCTCACCAATTTTTATCTTTAATATAATATTAACCTCATTGGCATCATAGCACTTCTCTAGGATACTACGTAGAAGAAAAGAGAAGCTATTTTGTTGCATCTGAAGTTTCGGAAGACTATAGTCTGTAAAAAGGGTTAATTTTTCAGAGTACTTCATCTTAAAAAGTTCAATGTTTGCTTCAAGCAGAATATTGATATCAGTTTTGGTATAGCCCTCTAACGTCAAATCGGTAGATATCATCGCACGAGGTTTTCGGTAGAGATAGATACAGAGTTCATCTTCACTCTCATACAAAACAGTAATCGCATAGAAGTTGTCTGTACCATAGGTCAAATCAAGATGCACCGTCCTTGCTCCAAAGCTTTGAGATGCGTAGGTAACGGCCAATTTAAAAAGCTCTTTACTGATATTAATTCCTACCAAAAGTTCGGCACTGTGATTAAAATATTTCACCTTTCCCTCATTGGAAAAAATGAGAAGAGGACTGTTATTATTATCCAATAAAAATTTGGAACTAGTCAATGTTGTGTTCATTTATCTTCTTCCTCAATGTATTACGATTAAGTCCTAAGACCTCTGAGAGTTTTAGTTGTGACTTATATTTTTTCAGCCCTGCTTCAATAAGGGGTCTCTCATATAGACTTAAATGCTCTCTATAGGCATTTTTACCATCCATCATTTTATAGAGATAATCATATAATATTGACTCAATATCATCTTTGGAGAGCGTTTTTTTAATCAACTCTCTGTGTAGTGATATCTTAAAAGATTGAAAATTTTCCGAAAAATCAAGATTTTGTGAATTTATCTTTATCTCCTCGTCAACACCTAAATCTATCTTTATCTCATCTGAAAACTTTTTTAAAAAATAGACAATATCCTCTTGACGCTCTCTTAATGGAGGCATATGATAGATAAATGCAAAACTATTTTCAATAGATATAGGAAGTTTATCATAATTTGCAATCGCAATAATGCGTCTATTTTCCAAATCTAAAATTTGAATATTGGGAATAGCCTCAAAATTATAGATAACCAACTCTTCACTATTTTTTAGTGTGTGCTGTACCAAATCCAAATCTTTGCCATTGACACAGTTGGCTTTTGGAAACAGTGAACGTACAAGGGTTAGCTTTCCTGTATTGGATTCACCCCAAATAATAGTTGAGATAAAAAGTGATTTACTAAGAGTAAGCCCTTTTATAATACCTTGTATATGTGCTGAGTGTGAGATAAAATTAATTTTTTTCATTCTCTATTATAATTAGTTTTATATTTATAATGCTTTGAATTGATTAAATTTTAATCACTTTTTACTTGTGATGTTACATTTAAATATACTACAAGCCGTTAATAGATATTTTTGAAACGCTAGGGCAAAAAATACTCTTTTCTTATCACTATCAATCAATATTTACTCTCTTTTCTGCTAAAGTAGCAAATCTTAAATATATAAAAAATATAAAGTAAAAGGCAAGATGATGGGGATTAATCAAATTGAAATTTTAAACCAAAAACGGTTTAACAAGCAACAAGAAGTTGAAATATTTTTAAACAATCTCAATGGTATGACCCAAAATAGAACATTGCATTTTGATATTGGAAATATAAAAATGGAATTAAACGGTCTACGAGATAAGTTCATAAGAGAGAGTATCAATATCTCTATTCTATCAGAAGTGAGCAGTGGTAAAAGTACATTTTTAAATGCATTGGTCTTTGGAGAGCCTATTTTAGAATCAACCATTGGTGAAACCACTGCAAAAATTTTTAATATTAAATATGATAAAAAATTCTCTATTAACGGAGTAGAAAAAGAGAGTCTCCTAGAGATAAAAGAGCAGATAGACTTAGAGAATCATAAAATTTTAAAAAATATCACTCAAAACAGAGATAGCACTCCTCTACAATCCACGATAACCTTGCCCAATAGGCATCTAAAAAAAGGTATCGAGCTGTATGATACCCCTGGTTTCTCTACCATGAATGAGAATTATATTATACCCCTTCTAAGAGAGACAATTAGCAAATCTGATGCCACAATTTTACTCCTTGATATCTCTCAAGGTATTAAAAAGAGTGAGTACAACTTTATTAAAGATATGCTCCCTAGAATTCAGGTAAACAAGAGATTTATAGTCTTAAACAAATATGATACACTAATTAATGAAGACAACCTCATCTTAAAATCTAAAGAGCAAATTGAGCATGAGATCAGTAATTTAATTGATAATATTGAGTCCAAACTGCAACAAATCCAAGGAGAATCAAGCCAAAAAATAGAGACCTATCACCTCTCTGCAAAAAAAGCATTGGTCTCCAAGATGCAAAAAGACCCAGTCAAATTCTCAGAGAGTAGATTTGGAATATTTGAAAAAGATTTTTGGAATAGGGTCATCACTGCCAAAGATGAAGTGTTTGAAGATAATGTCAATACTTTTGAAGAGGTAAAAAAAGAGTTAAAAGTATCCCTGTTAGAAGAGAGAGAGGTGCTATTTAAAAATAGAAAATCTTTAGAGTTTGAACTTAGAGCGTCGCTTAATAATAGAGATAAAATTATGACCATAGAGAAAAATTTAACCACTATAAAAAGGCTTAATCGCCATGAGTTAAAACAGAAAAACCAAAATAGGCTTATTGAGCTTGAGCATCAACTCGTAGAAGAGATGCTCAATATATTAAAAGTAAATCTGGCATCAGAACTAAGTGCCATCCCTTTGAGTAATACCCTACTCCTTTGGAGTTTAAAAGAGCGATACCACAAAACCATTGTCTCGGTTATAGAGGATGCTCGTTCTTTTATTATTAAACATATTAATCTTTTTATCACCGAAGCTACAAAAAGTGAGAGAGCAAAAGAGCGTGCTATCTTGGAGATAAATCGAGATTTAAATATTCTATTTCCACTAGAAAAATATGAAAAAAAAGTCAATTTAGAAGCTACCCTTGATAGAGTAATAAAAAGAACCAAAGGGTATGTACCATGGAGTTTTCTGACCCTTATTTCTCTTTTAAAATACAACCTATTGGGTAAAATAGAGAGCAATCTTGAACCATCATTTATCGAGTTGACGAGTGAAATTGCTACCATTAAAAGAGATTTAAACACCATTATAAGCAACAGTCAAACAGAGATAGAGGAGTATATCGTTTTTGTTAATGAAAAAGTTAATAAGATAAAAAAATCTCTAAACAACCAAGAGAGTTTAGAGAGTGAGATTGAGGAGATATCTGATTTTATAGAAGAGATTGAACTCTTTACAGATGAAATATACCCAAAAACTACAAAAGTATCTTAGATGCTACCGCACAAATAGCCGATTCACTTTTTAAAATCAAAGGTGTTTCTAGCCCCACAATTTTTTTAGCATGAAACAGGGCTACCTCTTCGGAGGTAAAGCCACCCTCACAACCAATAACCATGCTCTCTATATCTGTGCTATTATCCAATTTATACTCTGAAAAATTCAGCATGACACTCTTGGGATATTGACATAAAAAGTCTCTCAAAGAGCTACAAATAGAGAGTTTGAGTAGAGAACTCCTCCCAGATTGTTGAGAGGAATTCAAAAGAATTTTCTCCAAACGCTTGATGTCCAGTTTAAAATTTTTTTGAGAGCGTTGACATAGAATAAAAGTAATCTCATACACTCCCATCTCATTTAATGAAGGAAGTACCTTTTCAATACTCTTAGGGTCAATCATACACCATCCGATATGAAGCTTTTTTTGAGCCATAACCTCTAAAGTTTCAGAAGTTTCTAAAACAAGATGTGCCTCTTTCTTATCCAAACTTCCTATTTTGTAGTAATAAATCTGCTCATCTTCCAAATTACGAAGTGCGATACGCTCCCCCTCTTTGTGACGGCGAACTTTAAAAATATAACGATGATCATCTCCTTTTAGAAGAAGCGTAGATACTCCTGCCTCTTTATGAAATAGGTACTGCACTCTTATATTCCATAATTTTAGAGATAACCAACGACATCACAACTGCTATCTTGATAAGTCCATAGACCACCGCAATTCTCTTCATCTTTTTTTGACACTCCTCTTTGTTTTCTCGGGTACGGAGCATTTTTCGATAAGAGATTACCTCCAATCCAATTAAAGCTAAAAAAGCAATTATCATAAAAATCATGCTAATATTTAGAGATAGCTTGGCAAATACGAAAGCAATCAATCCTGTAAATGCTATCATTGACAACATTCCATGAGAGACAAACATATATATTCTCATCCGTTTAATAGTTATAGAACACATTTTTCCTATAAAAGGGATAATCATCCCCACAAGAAAGAGACCCAATATCATTTTTATTAAAAAAGAGTGATACAAGATCATCTCTTCAAATTCACCAAACATTTTAAATTCCTTAAGCTCAATAGATATATATCTATTTTTTTTACAAGAATTATACTATAATCTTTTCATAAAATAATAACAGATTAGTAAGGTATATTTATGATTAGTATTGATGAAGCATTAGAGATTATTTACAAGACAGTACGCCCAAAAAGTACGCATATTGTTCCTATTGAAAACGCAATTGGCTCAATTGTTGTACAAGATTATCACGCCTCTTTTGACCTACCACGTTTTGACAACTCTGCCATGGATGGATACGCCGTTAAAGTTTTGGACGCAGGAAAAGAGGTACGTATCAAAGAGGTTACCTACGCAGGAGACCAAGCAGAGGAGATATTTAAAGAGGGTGAAGTCGTCAAGATAATGACAGGTGCCCCAACGTCTAGCTCTTGTGAAGCAATTGTTCCTATTGAGAATGTAGAGATGACGGCGATAGGAATTAAACTTCCAAACGATATCAAAAAAAACAGCATGATACGATGGAAGGGTGAAGATATTAAAAGTGGTACTGTATTTCTTTTTGCTCATACCAAAGTGACCGCTTATACCCTAGCCCTTCTTAGCTCACAAGGAATAACTCATATCGAAGTCTACCGAAAACCAAAAGTAGTTATTTTTAGCACAGGAGAGGAGTTAAAAGCTCATTATGAACGTATAGAAAACCATCAACTTTATAACTCCAATGCACCCATGTTTTATGCTAGAGCTAAAGAGTTGGGGTGTGATGTCTCCTACATTAACTCAACAGAAGATACCCTAGATTCTCTGAAATCAGCAGTAAAAAATGCCCAAGATGCTGATTTGATTTTAACCTCAGGAGGGGTTTCAGTAGGCGACAAAGATTTTACCAAAGAGGCATTTACCCAACTTGGTATGGAGATACTCTTCTCAGGAATCAATATTAAACCTGGAAAACCTACTACCTTTGGAAAATTAAAAGAGTGTATCGTGATTAACCTCCCTGGTAATCCACTCGCGGGGATGGTCAATTTTGAGATGTTTGTCAAACCTACTATTCTCAAACTAAAAGGAACTAAAAGTTTCTATCATGGACTTATTTCGACCAAAATGCGTGAAACCTATCAATTTAGAGGAGGGAAAAACAGTGTCATTTTAGGAGAGTGGGATGGAGAGTCATTTCTCCCCCTCTCCAACCAAAAACCAGGGATGGTTTCACCTTTGGAAAAAGCAGATGGTATGATAGTCACCACAACAGAGGTTAACCTTTTAGAAAAAGATAAAATAGTTAAAATGATACCGATAAAATTAGATTTTAGTAGTGCTATGAGAGAGGATTTTTTTAT
>JALTGP010000258.1 GCA_027076905.1 Campylobacteraceae bacterium
TCTTGGATTTTAACTCTATCCATTCTTATCTAACTCCTTTAAATACTTAACAAACTGTTCACTATCTTCACTAGAGAGCCGAAAACGTTTCATTAAACCCTTAATCTTTTTTTCGTTTTCACGACAACTATCACATATATAAAAACTCCGACCTTGTCCAGAATAAGGAAAAATGTTACTGTTTTTCTCTTGTAGGCGAAGTAGTTTTTTTTGAAGTCCTCGTTCTCTACATGTTATACACATGCGTACTGGTTCATTTTTTCGCATAATTATACCTAATTTTTGTTATTAACTCTTTGAAGTGACACCATAATTGTCAAGAGTCTTTGTAAATACCCTAAATTTTGGGAATTTTTCTGCCAATTTTTGATGAATTTTTACCGCATCATCTGCGTAACAGAGCGTAAAAAATGTTGAACCACTTCCTGAAAGTGTACTCATCAATGCTCCACTGCTCAATGCAATTTTTTGAACCTCAAACAAATCAGGCATCTGTTTCATTCTTCGGGTCTGATGTATCTTATCTTTTGAGGCAATACGCAATAAATCCCACGACTCTGTCATAAACAAAGAGGTCATAAAAGAGGAGCGAGAGAGCGAATATACCAGCTCATCGGTTCGATAGACATTGGGCAGTACATTACGAGATTTTGCTGTTGAGATGGTCTTATTGGGAATAACCAAAACAGCTCTAAGATACTCAGGAACTTTTCTTTTTTTACTATAGACTTTTTTCTCTTCAACACATGCCACATTGAACCCACCCATCACCGCAGGGGTAATATTATCTGGATGAGACTCATGCTCTAGTGCCAAATTTAAGATTTTTCGTTTATTATATCGCTCTTCGGCTGCCACATACGCAGCGGTTAATGCTGCCGTAATAACTGCTGATGATGAGCCAAGTCCTCTTGAAATAGGTATTCTATTGGTAAACTCAAATCTAAAATTATCTTTTCGACCTTTTAGTTGATGATACTGTTTGTTAAAAATACTCATGAAAAGAAGATTTTTACGGATATGAGGATTTTCTGCACCCTCACCACGTGTAGATACAGAGAAAAAACGAGAGGGTTTTATGGTAATTTCATTTCGAAGATTTATCGCCAATCCAAGCGTATCAAAGCCTGGTCCTAGGTTCGCGGATGTTGCTGGTACAGATACAAACAAAGTACTTCCTTTGCTGATGTCAAACGGGAAACGTTATACAGCAGGTAGGATATACATTGGTTTATTATCGTTTAAAATCGCTACTTCACTCAACATGGAAGGTAATTTAAACCGTTGCTCTACTGCTTCATCAAATTTTTTTGTTATTATAGTATTATTTTCTTTGATAAAGTAAAGTTTTCCCATCGCTTTAATTGGATTTTTTTGATTAAGTGAAAATGCATCACACGCCTCAAATTTTATCTCTTTTAAAATCTCCAATGAACGCAACGTGATATAGGTTAATTTAATCGCCATATATGAGCCAGGTCCAGAGGTGTAGATAAGGCGACTAAGAGGGTACTCTTCTATTATCTCCATTAAAATCTTAAGAAGAATTTCAGAGGTTTTCTCTTCACTTTTTATCTCTTTCATCAGCACTCCCTCCTCATATATTCCAATAAGAAGAGGTGAGGCAATTGAGATAATCAAGACTTGATAGCTAGGCAAAACTTTTTTCAAACTCTCTACTTTTCACACTATTGAGTGTTAATATCTCATAATTTTGAGGATTAGAAAGAAGTTCAACAGTTAAAAGATGATTAAGCTTGTGACTTCCTGCAAAAGAGCTATATGCTCCTAAGACATTATGCCCTAGCACCATCATATCTCCCATCGCATCCAAAATTTTATGACGGGCAAACTCATTATTAAATCGTAAGCCTTCAGGATTTAGAATCTTTTCATCATCCAATCCAATCGCATTATTTAGACTCGCACCCAATGCTAAGTTCATGCTTTGAAGATACTGAATATCACGAGCAAATCCAAATGTTCTAGCCCGTGCAATCTCCTCGACAAATGGTTTTGTACCAAAGCTATATGATTGTGACTGCCGACCAATCACTGGGTGTTCAAAATCTATCTCAAAATCAAAAGTTACCGTTGAACTAGGATCTAAGCGTACAAACTTCGCACCCTCTCGTACCTCAACAGCTTTTTTAATACGAATAATCTGCTTAGCAGACTCCTGCTCCTCAACTCCTGCTTCATCTAAAAGCAAACAAAAAGAGGAGGCACTTCCATCCATAATAGGCATCTCATTACCATTTACAACCACTCGCATATTGTCAATCCCATAAGCATAAACAGCAGATAAAAAATGTTCGATGGTGGAGATAACACCCTTATCTGTCCCGATAACGGTTGCCATTTTTGTATCAACAACACTTGAAGGCTTCAAGGGAATACTTAATGCTAAATCTTCTCGATAAAAAACAATTCCTGCATCTATACCCAAAGGCTCTAATCTAAGTTTGATAGGTTCACCTTTATGTAATCCTATACCTACAACCTCTACAGATTCTTTAATAGTTCGCTGATTCATATAAATATTCCTTTACTTTTTAAAAGTATATTATAGCATAATTGTATATTTTTTGTAAAATGTGATTTTTCTATTTATTTTTAGTAATTTATTTAATAGTTTATTAGGGTCTAATAGTTGTTTAATTCTTATAATATTTTTCTGTTTTTGAAAATTTTTATATCGTATGGAAATCACAAAAAAAGTATACTACCTCTTTAAGAAAAATTCAAGATTTTAGGTAATTTTAGCTAAAAAAGTTACAAAAGCTATTCTTTTTTAGTTTAAGAAAAATTTAAACTCATAGCTTTTAATTATCATGGCTATTTTTTAACTAATCATGTTATATTGTCATTTAAATAAGAGTAAATTAGTCTGAAATAAACTTAAGGAAAAAACCCATGAAATATAATGATTTAAACAGCGAAGAGATACGAGTAATAGAAAATAAAGGTACAGAGATGGCATTTTCTGGAAAATATGATGGATTTTATGAAGCAGGTGTTTATAACTGTCGTAAATGTAACACTCCTCTTTTCAACTCCACCGACAAATTTGACTCAGGTTCAGGGTGGCCAAGTTTTGATGAGACCATAGCAGGAGCAGTAAAAGAGATTCCAGATGCCGATGGCAGAAGAGTCGAAATAGTATGTGCCACCTGTGATGGTCACCTCGGTCATGTATTTAAAGGTGAACAACTCACCCCAAAAAGCACCCGTCACTGTGTCAACTCTGTCTCACTTGCCTTTGCATCTCATGAGAACAACTCAAAATACAAAAAAGCCTACTTCGCCTCAGGATGTTTTTGGGGTACAGAGTATTGGTTTGCCCAACAAGAGGGCGTGGTCAATGCCGATTCAGGCTACATGGGTGGACACACCATCGACCCAACCTACCAAGAGATTTGTAGAAAAGATACAGGACACCTAGAGACTGTAGAGGTAACTTATGACCCAACAGAGATAAGCTATGAGTCTCTGTGCAAACTCTTCTTTGAAACCCACAATCCAGAACAGATGAACGGTCAAGGTCCAGATATCGGTTCTCAATACCTATCTGCTATCTTCACCAACAATATAGAAGAGGAAGATACAGTACAGATACTTATCAATCAACTAGAAGACAAAGGGCTAAACATAGCCACCATGATAAAAGATGCCAATGAGCATAAGTTTTACAAGGCAGAGGAGGAGCATCAAAACTATTATAAGTTACGTGGTTCTACTCCGTATTGTCATGTTTATACGAAAAGGTTTTAAAGATTTTCAGTTAAAATATGCTTATTAGTTCACACGCTTTATAGGTTGATTTGGTGGAGAGAAGATTATTTTTCTCTCAAATCACAGGTTCGTTATTGGGCTGTTCACACCAACATCATCTCCCCAATATCCAAAAACTTAATATTCGCCTCTCTCCCTATATCTCTAAAAATCTGTTCAGGCTCACCCAATGGTTCATCTGTCAAATCAAATGTTCCAAAGTGCATGGGGATAATCTTTTTTACCTTTAAATCTTTGGAGGCGTTTAGAGCATCTTCAGGGTTCATGTGGTTATCTTTCATAAAGTATCTAGGGCTATATGCTCCAATTGGCAACATGGCAATATCTATGGAATCAAAAAGTGTACCTATATCTTTAAAATGTTTTGAGTAGGCTGTATCTCCTGCAAAATAGAGTGTTTTCCCCTTAGTTTTTATTACATAACTTCCCCATAACACCTTATCGGTGTCAAAAGGAGTTCTCTTGTGCCAATGGTAAGAGGGTAGAAAAAATATCTCAAACTTCTCATCAATATCATACTTCTGATACCACCCTGCCTCTTGCGTTTTAATAGTACGGTTCATTCCCTTTACCAATTTTGACATATTTAGAGGGATAAGTGCCATAGCATTATCAAATTTTTCAATGCTATCACTGTCAAGATGGTCATAATGCCCATGACTTATCAAAAGATAATCAGGCTCTATCTCCTCTATATCAAATGGTAACTCTGTCAATCTATCAACAGTAGGTGGATTGGTAAGACAAGGGTCTGTTAAGATTTTTTTACCATCAATCTGTATGAGAAAAGAGGCATGACCCAACCAGCAGATATAATCCTCTTTCTCTTTTAAAACAGCACTATTTTTAATAACTTTTAGCTTATACTCTTCACTCTCTTTTTGTGGGTTCAGTGAAAATTTCCACTTTGCCACCTCCCAAAGACTCTTACGACCTGAACCTCCATAGAGATTTTGAAACTCTCCATCTTTCATGAGATTTCCCTCAAAACCACTTTTTATTGTTTTGAGTTTACTATTTTTCACCACCCTATTTTCTCCCTTTTTTAATAGTTTAGAACTACATGAACTAGAAATAGTAGGCAAAAGCATCATACTCCCTACTAATCCTGATTTTTTAAGAAACTCTCTTCTATTTTTACGATTAGGTTTTTTCATCGGTAGAAGTATATCCAAAATGAAAATAAAATTTATATACAAATTTATATGGAACAATAGAGCGTTGTTTGTATGCGTGTTTGTGTCGGCATCGGGGAAACCAACCTACCTCCATAGTATCCACCAATAGCAAAAACATGGATTGACTCTTCATCAAAAGTATAAATAAGCCTATCTTTTTGAGAAATCCTCCTAAAAAGTGAAATTGTAAACCATCCGTAGGGTGTAGTCCCCTGACTACACCGACAAAACAAAAACAGCATAAATTAAATACCTATCCTCCCTAACACGGTGTAGACGGAGTCTACACCCTACATGAGCCAATTTTAAAATTAAAAACATACACTCATAACCTCTTCAACCTATAAGCAATCCCTGCCTGTGTAACCTCTATATTAAACTCCTCTTTTATATACTGTTGTTTCTCTTTTCCTGTCCATTTTCGAGTTGGCTCTTTTGCCATCTCTTCTTTTAGCTTCTTGTAGACTTCATCGGCTACTTTTAGATTTCCTTTTCCTGAACCTCTACCCTCTGGTTTCTTGGCTTTTAAGCCCTCTAATCCCTTACTGTTGTACTCTCCTATCCATGTATACATCAATCTAGGAGAGATAAAAAAGGTCTCTTTCACCTCTTTGCCACTAATGTTAGGGTTTGCCATTATCTTCTCTATTACTAACATTTTTAGTTTAACTCCGTTGTCTTTAATCTCTCTTATTTTTTTGTGCCATTTCTCTAGGGGTTGGTCTGTTTCATGTGGTATCAATTTTATAGGTTTTGACATTAATTTTCCTTTTTAAGTATATGTTTTTAATTTTAAATGTTAGAATTATTTAAAGATAATATTTTACTGTATTATTTTATTTTGTTGGAAATTGAAAGGGGAAATGAGTTATGTGTAAAAAAAGATTAAAAAAGGTACAAGATAAAATTAAAATTGCTAAAGAAACTATTTCTTTTTTTTCAAACAAAAAGATTATTGAAAAAATAATAAAAATACTTGAACAAGAGAATAGACTTAATTCAAAAGAATTGCAAACTTACAGAAAAGATTTTAAAGAAAGCATAGAGGCACACTTTGATTTTATTGTAGAAAATGAAAAAGATAAAAAAACTGAATTTAACAACTATAGAGTAGTTGTTGATACCTTATATGATGAATATTGTGATTTCTATAAATATCTAATTATAGAAATAGATAAAATGAAAATAAATGATAATCTAAGCAAAAATTATAAAGCTTATATAAATTTTATTAAAAAACATTATTGTATGTAAACTTTAACTATCATAGTGTATATGGGTTATCATACTATTAACTAATTGTTCTATTTCATCCATACTTAAATCATTTTCTATAATAGCTATAGATTTATCAATATTGTCAATTGAATTTTCAAATTTTGTTTTTAACTCAGTTGTTTCTACAACACTTATAAATCGTAGAAAAAGACTTTTGGACTCTTTTAATGCTTCAATCAATTCATTTTCATAATCTGATGTTCTTCCTGGTATTTCCATTTTCTTTCCTTAATAATATAATACTAATTGTACACACATTCAATAAAGTTAATTACATTTCCTTAACTATTCTAAAGCCTATAGAGCGATGTGAGTAATCATGTGACTTTTTTAAGAAGTTTTTTTTATTAATAAAAGATAAAGTATTGAAGAAATATCCACCTATTGCAATTTTCTCTTCCTTTTCATTACAATAACACCACTCATGAACATTCCCATAAAAATGATACAATCCTAAATTATTTGGCTTTAGATTATTCACTTCTGTAACTTTTTTTTCTCCATACCAAATATTATTTTTGTCAAAAGTAATTTGATTAGATATACTCATCCACTCATCAAAAGTAAGCAATCTGTAAATATTGTTACCTTTTTCTGATAACCATTTATAATATGAAATTGCATCATTCCAACTAACTTTTATAACTGGATTTCTTCCTCTTCCAAATCCTTCTGAACTAGGGGGGTTATTAGCTTTTCCTATATCCTCATAAAACAAATCATACTCTTTAAACGTAACAGGGTAAATAGAAATATTTAAAATTTTCTTTTTACCATTACTATCTACCTCATCTATTTCTACAGGCACTGTTTTTAATAGAATAGATTCTTAACTTTCGCACCAAAACAACACAGAAATATTTGCTAAAGCCCCTCTGTAATAGGCATATATAGTGGTTAGCTCATTGCCCTTGACAGTAGAAAATATTTATGAGATGAAGTATCTATATAAAGC
>JALTGP010000259.1:0-41457 GCA_027076905.1 Campylobacteraceae bacterium
AGGAATGCAAATTAAATAAGTGCCAGTTTTCATAGGTAAATAAACGAATAGATTTAGCTATAGTTTGACGCAGGACTACTCCCCGTAATTCAAGGAAAATTAGAGTTAAAGATATTTGTTTAGTTGCTTTTGAAATTTGGTAGTTATTTAATTTGTATTTCTAAAAGGTTATAGTGAGGGGAAAAATAAAATTTCCCCTCTACTACTTCTATCGCTTATCCCAACTTACCATTCCCCAACGCTCTAAATCTTTTTGGAGGGTTTTCATATCTCTTTTTTGCTCTTTATCCCCATCTTTATGACAAGCAAAACAGGCATTAGTCTGATGAGGCATCTTGTATTTAATCGTCTCATTTGGAGTTACAAATCCAAATGCATGGGTTCGCACGGTAATGGGTGATTTTCCTGTATGTCTTCCCACTTTTGGCATATGACACTCTACACAGAGTGAGCCTTTTGAGTCTATTTTGTGGTGGGTATGTTTCTCTAAACTCTCTTGATGGGGTCCTATTAGTGACCCAAAACTATGACACTTCATACAAAGTTTATTGCCACTGTTCTTCTCTGCTGTTGGTTCTAGGGTATGTGGATTGTGACAGTTGATACAGGTAATACCGTGTTTTCCTTTCATTGAATGAACAAACTCATTTCCTTGGGTACGGTTTTTCTTTGCCATTCCATTGGTATAAAACTCTTTTGTCTCATGACCCATAACAAAAGGAGCAACCATCTTATAGTCACGCAATGCTCTTCCTGCCTCATATCCAAATGGATAATCTCTAGCATCTCCATAAATATCACTCATGTTATGCTCTTCGAGTCGCTTGTCTCGGTTTCTCATGTGGCACTGTAGGCAGACCTCATTTTGTCTCACAGGGTCACTAAGAGAGGCTTTGTATACTGTAGATTCTGGGTCGGCTACATGATTGGAAGCAGGTCCATGACATGACTCACAGGAAATTCCTGTATCAACTCTTTTTTCTGTAGACATAAACCCTGTAAAGTGACATCCATCACAGGCTCGTGAGGTGGGTAGCTTATTGTTATCATGAGGATATGCCCCTTTGTACCAATATTTCCATGGCTTAAACCCTTGCCACTTTTGTGTTTGCACATTCCACTGATAGTTTCCTAGTACATAATCCTCGGTTCCATTGATATCTTTTCTCATCATAAAACGCTGTTTGAACTTTCCACCAACTGTATAGACGGCATCCTCTATGGCAAAATTGGCATCTTTGGGGAGCTTGGAGAAGTCTGCTACTACCACCGATGGGTCTTTGTGTGGGTCTTGTATCATTTTTGGATGACGTGAATGACTCCATTGTAAGTGTTTCTCTTCATGACACTCCATACATTTAGAAGCTCCAACAAAGTGTGCCTTTTTTTGAGACTGGTTTTGTAAGTCCAAAGAGGTACCGACATGGGTTTGGGTTAATTGGTTGTAAAATGGATATATCTTGGAGAGATTGTTATACGCAAAATATGCACCAATAAGCAGTAGAAGTAACAGGATGGGAAGTAGGATTTTTTTCAAAATATTTCTCTCTTTACTTTTTAGTTTTGGAATAATAACATATAATTGAGAAAAATATAATGATGTATATCTTAAACAGTACCCTAAGGAAGAGGTTTTATAATTTTTTTACAGATTGTAGGTGTAAAATAAATTGAGTACTGTTTGTCGATATAAGAAATTATAGCATCTTTAACCTTAAACATAAATAAACATAATAGAATTTTTTTAAATATTTTTAGAGACTCCATAAAAGTATTATTAACATATCTCAAATAAGCTTACTTTGCTATAATTTCAACAAATAAAATTTAGGATAATATAGATGCAATTTATAGAGACACGTGGTAATGATGGTGTTAAGGCTAAGGAGGTAAGTTTTTCAGAGGCTATATTGAGTCCGATTGCTAGTTTTGGAGGTATTTATGTACCAAAAGAGCTTCCTGAGTTTGGAACAGCGTTTTTAGAAAAGCATATAGAGAGTCATTACAAAGATTTGGCACTTGATGTGTTACAAAGTTTTGAGATAGACATAGAAGAGAGTACTCTAAAAGAGGCATTATCGTGTTATGATGCGTTTGATGACCCTAGCAATCCTGTACCATTAGAGAAAATAGAGGATGACTGTTTTGTGATGGAGCTTTACCATGGACCTACCCGTGCGTTTAAAGATATGGCACTGCAGCCTTTTGGGTATATTTTGTCAAAAGAGGCTCAAAAAAGAGGTGAGAATTACCTTATCATGGCAGCTACTTCGGGTGATACGGGTCCTGCTACACTAGAGACCTTTAAAAATAAAGATAATATCAAAGTAGCCTGTCTCTATCCAGATGGTGGAACTTCTGATGTACAACGTCTCCAAATGGTAACAGAAGAGGCTGAAAATGAAAAAGTAATTGGCGTGGTGGGTAACTTTGATGACACACAAAATATGCTTAAAGAGCTTTTGGATTCAGATGACTTTAAATCAGAGCTAGAGCGTCGAAATATCAAGCTATCTGCTGCCAACTCGGTTAATTTTGGACGAATTATTTTTCAGATTATCTATCATATTCATGGTTATTTAGAGCTGGTGCGTCAAGATGAGATTGCTATGGGTGATAAGGTTTATTTGGTTGTCCCTTCTGGAAACTTTGGAAATGTGTTGGGAGCGTATTATGCCAAAAAAGCAGGGCTTCCTGTAAAGAAACTCTTGGTAGCTTCAAATATTAATAATATCTTGACGGAGCTAATTGATTCAGGGGTGTATGATATGGAGAGTAGGGATTTGATAAAAACAGAGTCTCCTGCGATGGATATTTTAAAAAGTTCAAATGTGGAGCGTGTGCTGTTTGATAAATTTGGATCAGAGCGAACCAAAGAGCTTATGGAATCGCTTAACACCACAGGTAAATATATGTTGACAGGTAGGGAGTTAATATCTCTTCAAGATGACTTTGAGGCAACTTATAGTGAAGATTGTGAGTGTGAAGATTATATTGCTAGGTATGCTTCACAGGGCTATATTATGGATCCTCATACAGCAACTTGTATGAAATCATATGAAAATATTAGCCATAAAGGTCTTAAAACTATTGTCTACTCCACTGCAGAGTGGACTAAATTTTCGACCACCGTGGCAAGAGCATTGGGAAATGATACGATTGAGAGTGATACTGAAGCGTTGGCATGGATAGCCGAGAATACCGATGAGTCTGTGCCTTCTATCATAGAGGGGCTTTTTACTAAAGAGGTAAAACATGGAAAAGTGGTAGAGAAAGAGCTTATCAAAGATGAGATGTTGAGGTTTTTATAGAAGGGAATAGGTGTAATAGTATGCAAATATATGATGTCATAGTGGTTGGTGCAGGGATAGCAGGGTGTTCATCTGCTTATTTTTTAAAACAAAAAGGGCTTGATGTTTTGATTCTTGACCGTTCAGGAGTAGCCTCCACAGGTGGGTCAGCTGCAGCAGGAGCGTTTGTCTCTCCCAAAATTGGAAAGGGTTCATCGTTACAGTCTCTAACCAATGAAGCATTTGAGTTTGCAAAAGATTTTTATCTTCAAAACTTTCCTGAACACTTTAAGCAGACAGGGGTTGTCCGTATTCCCAAAGATAGGGATGATTCTAAAAAGTTTGTTGAGTATGATGAGTTTAATACATCTCATGTTGAGTATTTGGAGGGTCATCGTCTTTTAGCAAAGGGGATTCACCAAGCCATGAGTAGTTTTTATTTTGATGAAGCAGGTGTCTGTGATGCACCTAAAATGTGTCAAGCTCTTATCACTGATATCCCCTATGTCCAGTATGAGGTAAAAAGTTTGGAGTATGAGAATAGTTTGTGGATTGTAGATAAATATCGAGCTAAAAAGTTGGTTTTATCCACAGGTTATGAGAACAGATTTGTGGATATGCGATACATGGGAGTTAAGGGGACATGGGGAACTCGTGGAGATTATGAGACCTCTATAGACCTTGATATTTCGATGCACCAAAAGATATCCATCTCAGCAAATATTGAGGGTATAGTTAAAGTAGGTGCAACCCACGAGAAAGAGGTTGATGTTTGTATTCGTTGTGATGGAGAGCCTCTAAAAAATATTTTTAAAATCGCTTCTGAGATGGTAGATACCTCTGATTTTAGATTAAAAGAGACCTTTTGTGGAATGCGTTCAGGCTCTAAGGACTATTTTCCTCTACTTGGTTCGGTGATTGATGTATCTACGATGTTGACAAAATATCCCAAACTCCCACGAGGTCAAAAACTAAAAGATGCACCTGAAAAACTAGAAAACCTCTATGTCTGTAATGGATTAGGGGGTCGAGGTTTTGTATTTGCTCCCATGATGGGTCAAATGTTAGCAGAGAATATTGTCGAAGGCAAAGAGATAGATAAAAGAGTCAACCCCGATAGACTCTTTTTAAAATGGTGTAGGAAATCACCCGATTTGGAGAGATAGATGAGTATAGAAGATAAAAATCGTTGGGAAAAAAAGTATGCATCGAACTTCATCCCTTCAGGTAATGTGGAGGTTGTAGAGAAGTATGCCAATTTAGCCAAAGGAGACAGTGCATTAGATTTAGCTTGTGGTATGGGTAGAAATAGTAAAGTTTTGCTACAACAAGGGTTTAAAGTAGAGGCACTAGATATCAGCTCCACAGCCATAGCATCCCTTCAAAATATAGAGAATCTTGATGCCAAAGAGGTAGATTTTGATACCTATATTTTAGAAGAAAATAGATACGATTTAATTGTCTGTACCTACTTTTTAAAGCGTGAACTTTTCCCCCAGATAGAGAAAGCTCTGAAAAAAGAGGGACTTTTTATATTTGAAACCTTTATGCACCATCCTGAGAATACAAAAGTTCCTTCACAAAAGAGCTATCTGTTAGAGAAAGATGAACTAAAAATAACATTTAGTGAAAAATTTGAGATACTGCACTTACGAGAGTTTATGGCACAAGATAGATGTGGTGAGTATATTATGAAATCTTCAATGGTAGCTCGGGTGTTATAGCCCATCAAATAAGATTACTTCAAGGGAATAAATAGGTAAATATATATTTTTTCCTGTTAAATTTAAATTTTTAACACTTCTTAAATCATTTTTTTACTATTATTACTTTAAATTTCAAATTTAGGAACACTTTATGATTGATGTAACACTTAGCCTTAGTGATATTCAAGATAACTTTGACCAGAGTACCATTATAAGAGGTAATGAGTATTATCTTGATGGTAGAGTAGGGGTGGTAAAAAGTTACAAGACTACCAGTTCTATAACATTTACTCCTCGTATAACTATTTTTTCAACAGTGAATGGTCGGCATAATTATGAGCAGAAAATAGTGTTGCCAAATGAAGAGACTAGAGTGGTTGATGGTGTGTGCAGTTGCCCTATTGGTTATAACTGTAAGCATGTGGTGGCAGTACTTTTTCATCTTAGAAATGGAATGCAAAATTCAACAGCAACAGCCGATGCTATGGCACGTAAAGATGTTATAGATATTAATGCTCAAAAGTGGTTGCATAAATTTATAGCGATAAATAAAAAGAGTTTAGACCATACAATAGAGAGACAAGAGAATTTTTTAATCTATCGACTTTTTGAGTATCGAGATCGTTATGATAAAAGTGATTTGGAATTTTACCGAGCGATGGTACTTAAATCGGGAAAACTCTCCAAAGGAACATGGTTAAAAAGAGAGAATTTTTTTAATGAGTATAGGAGAAAAGAGTATCTTTCCTATAGAGATAAAGATATTGTAGGCTCTATCTCTAGTATACTAGATGGCTATCGTTATTCTCAAAGAATAGAGTTTATTGGAGAGATTGGTGCAACCTTGATTAGAAGATTAATTGCAACCCAAAAATGCTATTTTCAATCCGCTTCGCAACCCTTGGTTTTTAGTGATTCTCCTAAAGTATTGACTTTTTCATGGCAAGAGGGAAGAATAAAAAATAAACTGGTCTCCAATTTGACGGCTGATGAGTATCTTTTCTCTAAAACGACTCCAGCATTTTGTATTAATAGGATTGAGAATTTGATTTATGAGGTAGAGAGTGACTATAATAGTGAGACATTAGATTTTATGGTTAATGCTCCAGAGCTGTCTAATAAAAGTCTTGTAAGTATTACACAGAGGATTGTATCTGAGTATCCTGAGGTGAAATTTCCTTTTCCCTCAACGTTTGAGATAGAGGAGTTAAGAGGTGATGTGACTCCTTGTCTCTATATCTATGGAGAGAAAAATTTAAATAAAACCATTCATTGTATGAAGCTTAGTTTTCTCTATGAGGATTATATTGTCTCTTCTAATATCAAAGGGGAGACGACCATTCTTACTCAAAATAACAGAACAGTAAAAATTATCAGAGAGAGTGAAAAAGAGAAAGAGTATAGAGCTGTAATTGAGGATTTTGGATTTGAATTTGAACCCAAATGGTTTGCCTATTTGAGTCTAGCAAACCCCTCTATGCAGGTTGCCATTGAACGATGGAGAGTGTTTACCAAGGAGCAAGTTCCAGAACTGATAAAGCAGGGGTGGGAGATAGATATCGCTGATAACTTTAACTATCAGTTTGAGTATATGGAGACCATCACTGTAGAGAGCAGTGAATCGGACATTATTAATCCTTGGTTTGAACTCTCTTTCTCGGTGGATATTGGAGGAAATAGAGTGGCTCTGCTTCCTATTGTCGCCTCACTTCTACAGGAGTTTGATACCATTGAGGAGATTCCTCCAAAACTTAACTTGAAGTTAGCAGAGGGTAAGTTTTTGCATATTGACTTCAAAGAGATTGAGCCAATTCTTCGGACTATTTTTGAGCTTTTTGATAAAAAAGAAGGGAATAGCCTAATTATTAAACCTTTTGATGCCCATTTTTTAAATATTGATACAGATATGAATGTGGTTTGGAAAGGGGCAAAAGAGCTGAAGGCACTCTCTCAAAAGCTAAAAGATTTCAAAGGGATAACCTCGGTTACCCCCTCTCCAAATCTACAAGCTACCCTTCGAGATTATCAGCAGTTTGGGCTTAACTGGTTGAACTTTCTTCATGAATTTAGCTTTAGTGGGATATTGGCAGATGATATGGGGCTGGGAAAAACCGTACAGACATTGGCATTTTTACAACTCCTAAAGCATCGAGGGGAGCTTAATAGACCTTGTTTGATTGTTATGCCTACCTCTCTTCTTGGAAACTGGAAAAATGAGATTAAAAAGTTTACACCCGATTTGACCTTTTTGGAGCTTTATGGGATTGATAGAGCTGATAAGTTTAATGAGATACCAAAATATGATATTGTCCTCACCACCTATCAACTGGCTCAACGAGATGATAATAGGTATCAAAGAGTAGATTTCCTATATATTATTCTTGATGAAGCCCAAAAGATAAAAAATCCTAAAACCAAAATGGCAGTGGCAATAAAATCATTTAGCTCTCAATATAAACTGGCTTTAAGTGGAACACCCATAGAGAATCATCTGGGTGAGTTGTGGTCTATTTTTGATTTTTTAATGGAGGGCTTCTTGGACAATCTTAAGAGTTTTAAATCTTTTTATCAAACACCTATAGAGCAAGAGCATGATTTTAAAAGAAGAGAACTTCTTAACAAAAAAATAGCCCCTTTTATCTTACGTAGAACGAAAGAGGAGGTGGTCAAAGAGTTGCCTTCTAAAACAGAGATAATCAAACGTGCCAAATTTGGAGAAAAACAGGCAAAACTTTATGAGAATATTCGTGTGACAATGGAAGAGAAAGTTAGAGAGGCGATAGCAGGTAAAGGGTTGTCTCGAAGTCATATTACCATACTTGATGCACTGCTTAAACTTCGACAGGTCTGCTGTGACCCACAACTTCTAAAGCTAGAGAGTGCAAAAGAGGTTAAAGAGTCTGCCAAACTAGAGATGTTTTTAGAGTTGATAGATGATTTGCATATAGAGGGGAGAAAGGTATTGGTCTTTTCTCAATTTACCTCTATGTTGAGCATTATAGAGGGCGAGATAAAAAAGAGAAAAATCTCCTATACCAAGCTGACAGGTGCAACAAGAAAGAGAGAAGAGGTGATAGAAAAATTCACGAAAGGTGATGCCAGTATCTTTTTGATTAGCCTTAAAGCAGGAGGGATTGGACTAAACTTAGTTGAAGCGGATACGGTGATTCACTATGACCCTTGGTGGAATCCTGCGGTGGAGAATCAAGCGACTGATAGAGCCTATAGAATCGGACAAGACAAGCCAGTTTTTGTCTATAAATTGATAGTAGAGGATTCTATAGAGGAGCAGATTATTAAACTACAAGAGAAGAAGAAAACACTTCAATCAGGGATATACAAGGGAAATGAGGATAAAAGTGATACGTTTGATGGTGAGGATTTGGTAGAGTTATTGAGGTTGTAATATAGCATTTATAATTCAATACGAGTCGCTGTTAAAAATATATACTCTCGTCCTGTAAGGGTGACCCTAAACTTTTTTTGCTGTAGGTATTTTTTTGCAAAGATAACATCATTAAAAAGTAGAGACATCTCAGAGTAGGGGTAGTTGGGTGCTTTTGCTCCATAGACAAGCTCTCCGTCAATCCATCGGCTATTGGGAAATCCTAAAATAAATGCTCCATCATAAGTCAGATGCTCTTGAACCAATGACATTAAAAAAGGTTTAAAGTTAATAGTTGGGCTTTGTAGTGTCCCTATGCTAATAATGAGGTCAGATTTTTTTAAATTAAGTTCAGATATTTTGTTTATATCATGTTTATAAAAATTCATATTATTTTTTGAAAAACGCTCTTTTGCATAGGTGAGGGCAGAGCAAGAGTGGTCAATACCTGTAAATGTTATCTTCTCAAA
This sequence comes from Campylobacteraceae bacterium, assembly GCA_027076905.1. Taxonomy (GTDB): domain Bacteria; phylum Campylobacterota; class Campylobacteria; order Campylobacterales; family Sulfurovaceae; genus UBA1140. The sequence continues at coordinate 8,852 of JALTGP010000259.1, forward strand.
TATAGAGGGGCTTACTATCTGTTGAATTAGCTCAAACTCATCCCCTTTGTTGATACCAAGATTTAAAATATGTTTTCTATTTTCTATTTTAACTGCCATCAACGCTTGATGGTATGCATAGAGAAATGTTGGCTCTTCATTTTTATTAATATCAAAAAACTTTGAGCTTGTACCATATTTCTCTTCTCTATTTATTATTTTATTATTATTATTATGAAAAGAGTCATTGATATCTAGTTTTTTAAAAGTAAGTTGTACTTGACTGTTTTCTCTATTATTTTCTATTTTAATAGGAGTGAGCATTCTACAATGATGCAGTTCCGCTAGGTTTACCCACTGTTTATACCCTTTGTCTAAATCAGGATTGGGTATGTTAAAGCTTACGGTATCTGATTCTATGAGTTCTTGATTAAGCCATGTTTTAATTTCTAGTAGGGATTGTATGGTAAAGTTTTTGATAATAAGGTTTTTCATGGGAAAATAATATCTAAATAGTGATAAGTTATGAGAGATAAATGATAACTTCTAATCGTATAAAATATAAAAAAAGGGAAAAATATATCTGTATTAAAAGCTATCTGAGCATGAGAATCACTAATTAGAAATAGGGGAAAAGAAGTGACTCTCATGGGGGTATTATAGGGTAGAAACTTAAGAAAAAAGCTTAATTTTATAAAAAACTTAAAAAATATTTAATTATTTTATCTAAGATATTATTTTATATTATAACCTATTGCAATTGAAATATTTAGGTTATTTTTTATTAGTTGTTCTCTATTAAAAGTAGGCTATAGTGGGATATATGCTATACTACAAAAAAAATATAAAGTGAATGTATATAATGAACAAAGAAACAAAATCAGGATTTATAGCCGTAGTGGGGCGACCAAACTCAGGTAAGAGTACACTTCTTAACTTTTTAGTAGGTGAAAAATTAGCGATGGTCTCTAAAAAAGCACAAGCTACGCGAAAACGGATGAATATTATTGTCATGCATGGGAAGCATCAGTTGATATTTGTGGATACTCCTGGGATTCATAAAAAAGAGCGTTTGATTAATGAGTTTATGTTAGAAGAGGCACTCAAAGCGATGGGTGATAGTGATTTGATTCTTTTTTTAGCTCCTATTACCGATAGACTTGATGAATATGAGAAATTTTTGGCGTTAAAAGATAGTTCAAAGGTGAAGCATATTGTACTTCTTACTAAAATGGACCATGTTCCTCAGGGAAAAATTTTGGAGAAATTGGGAGAATATCAGAAGTATCAAGATAGGTTTGAGGCGATTATCCCCTTCTCTGTAAATAAAAAAGTAGGAAAAAAGCCTCTGCTTGATGAGGTCGTTAAGTATCTTTCCCCCTCTCCTGCTCTCTTTGATACAGATATTACAACTACAGAGTTTGTTCGTGATATCTACAAGGAGTTGATTCGTGAATCTATTTTTGAGAACCTCTCCGACGAGATACCGTATGAGTCGGATGTGACGATAGAGAAGATAGATGAAGCGGAGGATATTGACAGAATTTATGCTACTATAGTGGTAGAGAAAGAGACGCAAAAGGGTATTATTGTAGGAAATAAAGGAGAGGGAATTAAGCGTGTAGGGCGATTGGCTCGTCAACAACTTGAACTTTTTTCTGGGAAACGTATCTATTTAGATTTGCACGTCTCAGTTAAGAAAGGATGGAGTAAATCGCGTGTAGGACTTGAAGATATGGGGTACATTTTCTAATTAAATATAATTTTTGCTCTTTAAATTCTCAAAACATATTGCAATAAAATATATTGTGTTTTTTATTAATCTACTATTTTAGTTTTATATTCTTAATACAAGCTTACAAGCTTATATTAATAAAATAATTAATATAATAGTTAAAATTATTATGGAATGGTAAAATTAACAATTATGTCAATAGAAATTGTAGACCCAAGAATTAAAAAATATAAAAAAATTATTACCGTCAATCCTTATATAGATGAAGCGTACGAATACAAAGATAAAACACTTAAAGCTGTAGAGAAGCTAGAGTTTAATAAAAATTTTGTGATATCGTATGTGACTAATAGAGATATGATTATTGCCTCTTTTGATTTGGGGTATGATGTTGACGCAGAAGAGATATATGATTTGATATATATGAAAGCCTATGATGAATTGGGCTTGGACCCCGAAAAAGAGTACAGTATTCATCATCAAAAGGCTGAGGTTAATAAGGATAGTAATGTTTATAACCTGTTTATAACAGAGCCAGAAATTATAGAAAGAACACTTCAATCCACGTTAGAAGCAACAAAATATATAGATTTACTGCTTCCTGCACCACTTCTTTTTCAAACTCTTTATAGTAACGAGACATTAGAGAGTAGTGAAGCACACTGTTTTATCTATTTTTCCCTGCAAGACTCATTTGTTACCATCTACAGAGATGGAAAATTTCTCTATTCAAAATCATTAGAGTACTCTTTGGAGCAAATATATGAGAAATATTGTGCTTTAATTGGTGAAAAAGTTGATAAAAAAGAGTTTTTTGAAACGTTAGAGTCAGAGGGATTAAAAGCCACAAACTCTAGTTATCAACAGAACCTTATGAAGCTTTTCTCTGAGATATTTCTACAGATAAATGATATTATTATTTATACTAAACGGGCATATAATATAGATACGATTGGTAAACTTTTTTTAGGTTCGGTCAAGAGTCCAATTATCGGTTTAGGAGATTATGGGTATAACTATTTGGGTATTCCTACTTTTAATTTAGATTTTAAGTTTGATATGAAAAATGATGAGTGGTATGTTGACCAGTTTCAATATATGATGGTTCAATCAGGATTGGATTATCTTCAAACTCCTGCCAAGATTGTTAATTTAAGCACGACTCCTAGAGCTCCTGTTTTTTCCAAACGGGCAAGTGGACAGTTTATTATTGCGACGCTTTTCTCCTCGTTAGCAGCACTCTCTTGGCCTCTCTCTTATCTTATTATCTCCTATACAAATGATGCTACCAATCTTATTTTGACATCAAAGGATAATGAGTTAAAAAAGATAGATGATAAATATAAAAAAATCTTAGGGGAAAAGCAAAAGGAGATTCAGTCGAAGAAAAAGGAGTTTTCTCGATTGAGCACACTTTTTGATGGAAAAGCAAAAACCTTGACCGCCATCTATAATAAAAAAGTTGATTATCATCTAAAGTCACAATTTCTATTTGATTTTGCTACTGATTTAACGGCTCATGAGGTTCAAGTTGAGAAAATTATCTCTTCTGCGGATAAGTATACCTTGCATTTGGTAAGTTATGATGAAAAAAAATTAACAAAATATATTAAATTTATTTCTAAAAAATATTTTGATGAGATAAGTAAAATAGATATTCATCGTATTGAGATGAACAGTATGGATACCAAATATAGAGGTATTTTGGAAGTGGGGTACAGATAATGAACAGTTTTTTAGAGAGTTTAGACAATGCATTCAAGGATAAAGGGGAGAATGAAAAGTGGATGATGATTGGTATGATTGTACTGGTGATTGGATATCTAGCATACAGTCTTTTTTTGCCCTATGCAGAGGAGGAGAAAAATCGTTCTGAAAATAGTAAAAAAATACTCCAAAAGAGTATTGCCAAACATAAGCAGTATATCTTTTCTATTACCGTGAATGGTGATAGAAATTTTTATGTTAATAAATATAGCAAGGATATCTCTAATTTAGAAAAAAATATTTTACAATCAAATGCTGATATTAATTTTATTACTTCTCAGTTAGATGAACTATCACCTTTGCTTTTTAATAAAAAAAGCTGGTCAAAATTTCTAAATAGTCTTACCAATCAAGCTAAAGAGCAGGGGGTAGATATTAAATATATTGAAAATGATTATGTGGACAATGATGGAAGTTTTGGACATATATTGGAGATTGGTATTGGTTGTGAGGGAGAGTATAAAAATATTGTGAAATTTATTAATAAAATAGAGAAAAATATTTTAGTAACTGATGTCTATGCCAATAGTATTTATATGGATGAAAATTTAACAAAGACCTTTTCGGATATAAACGTTTCAGTATGGGGGATTAATCACTAATGAAAAAGACAGTTATACTATTTACATTCACTTTTTTTTCTCTTCTTCATGCTGGAAGATTAAGTCATACCGAGATTAAAATCATGGTTGAAAAAATAAAACATCAACGTGACGGAATTGAAATTTCGGTATTAGAGACAACACCAAATCCTTTTGCTATTAAAGAGAAGGTAGAAGAGGAGATTAAAAAAGCTAAAATAGAAGTAAAGAAAGAGGTTAAAAAAGAGGTTGTTTATCATCTCACTGCCATTCTAAACCATTCTGCATTTATTGATGGTAAGTGGTACAAGGTGGGTGATAAAATTGGGGTATTTATTTTGGTCTCTATCAACTATGATACGGTTGACCTAAAATCAAAAAAAGAGCAGAAAAAGCTCTCTATTAAAAAAGAAAAAAGAAAATTTATATTAAATAAAGGGGATCCTAAATGATAAGATTCATCAAGAAATTAAAAAATATTTTACTATCATTATTCATTCTACTCGTAAGTTTAGAGACATTAGAGGCAAACTCATGCTCAACGCAGATGTTTACGGTTACATTAAATAGTTCACTGACTTATGGTGATGTTGTTGAGAATTTAGCAGATGAGTGTGGATTGACACTGCTTGTTAAAGATGAAGAAGCAAAAAAAAGATTGCAAGAGAATCTTTATTATGTTAAGTTAAAAGATGCATCTTTAGAAGAGTTTCTAGATATAATTTTGCGTGAAAATGATATCAATTATGATTTGCGTGGAAACAGACTTAGAATCAGCTATTTAAAGACTGAAACATTTCATTTGGATTATATTTCAGGCTCTCGTGTGGGAAAAAGTAATGCACATGTTACCATTGCAAACAATTCAGGAGGAGGTGAGAGTTCAGGAGGTAAAGGCGATTCGTCAGCTACCTCAGGCTCTAAAACAGGTGTTTCGATAGAGAGTAATGATAATTTTAAATTTTGGTCTAAAATAGGTGTGGAGTTACATAGCCTTCTTAATCGTCCTGAAGATAGATATAAGGCACCTGCACCAATTATCAACCAAGAGGCAGGTATGATTACGGTCACAGGAACACCAAAACAGTTAGCACGGATATCTAGTTATATCATCGAAATATCATCACAATTAAAAAACCAAGTTTTAATTGATGTTAAAATTTTGAGTGTAACTTTTGATGATAGTAGTACCACAGGTATTGATTGGTCTCAGCTCTATAGTCTACAAAACATGGCAATATCAACATTTAATCTTGCTAAACATAATATTACAGGTTTAGAGTGGAGCAAGGATTCAGGTGCTGGAGGAACAACCTTTGATAATGTCTCCCTTGGAAAAGATGGTATGCCCAATGGAGGTGCATTAATTGCAGAGAGTAGCACAAAGCTAAATGAGGTAATAAAGTTTTTAAAGACACAGGGTGATGTTCGCTCTATCTCAAATCCTAAAGTATTGACACTTAATAATCAACCAGCATTAATATCTGTAGGGAATGAGCTTTTTTATAAGATTCAATCTAGTGCAGTTATACAGAGTAGTGGAGGTGGAGCATCTTCAACACAAGGGGAGACAATTGATTCGGTATTTGCAGGAATCTTATTGGATATTACTCCTGAGATATCAGCAGATGGGTCAATCACATTAAAGATAAACCCATCTATCTCAGATACCTTGGATACTGTAGAGAAAGGAAGTGGTGGTTCAAGAGATATTCCACCAGATTTATCACGAAAACAGATTTCATCCGTGGTTACAATACAGGATGGTCAACATGTTATCTTGGGAGGACTTATCTCTTCTAAAACAGGAGTTAAAGTCTCTAAAGTCCCTCTTCTAGGTGATTTGCCATTACTTGACCAACTTTTTAAAAGAGAAGTTAAGATTGATAGGGTGGAGGAGCTTGTTCTTATTTTAACGCCTCATATTATAAAAAAGAATCAAGAGTTGTCACTATCAGAATTGGGGTATCGAAAGTTACAAGAGCATGAGTAAATATAGAGAGATAAAAAACCTTTTTCTTGACTCGCTTGATAGTGAAAATTATGTAGAGTTAGAGTCTATGTCCTATAACTATCAGGTTTTAGAGGATAGTTTGGATAAACCACTTAAAATGATACTCCTCTTTGGACGACCAGGTACAGGGAAGAGCATGACCTTGACACGACTCTATAATGACCTAAAAGAGAAGCGAGATATTCACTATTTTGATGCACCTATTTTAAGTGAAAAAGAGTTTTTAAAAAGTATCTATGAGGCGATGTCTTCTCAAACTATCCCACAAAATATGAAAGTAAACTTTGATGGACTTTTAAAATATTGTCAAAAACAAAGAGGTCAAAGAGATGTGGTCTTTTTACTTGATGAGTGTCAGCTTTATAGCGAAGAGTTGATGGAGAAGATACGACTTCTCTCTGATACTAGAGTAGTTAAATTTGTTATTACTTTACATAAGACAGACAATGAGGATATTATTGCAAAAGAGCATTTTAAAACTCGTATATGGGAGGTAATAGAGCTTAAAAATGTAACAGAGGATGATTTGGGAGTATATATTCAAAAAAAACTAATGCAAAAAGGTTTTGTTGAGGTGGCTAACTCCATAAGCAAAAAAAATATTAAGTTTATATATCGTCATACCCAAGGAAATTTTAGAGAAACTAACAAATTTCTCTATATCGCTTTTAATATCTATGAATATTATGAGAAAAATCAATCACAAAAGATAGAAAGTAATAAGTTTTCTAAAAAAATTCTTGAGATGACAGCTTTAAAATTAGGATACTTACATGATTAATACTATTGAACTTGAAAAACGTTGGTTACGTTATAAAACAAAAATTTATAGATCGCTTTTTTTTATAATCTTTTTTGTACTGTCTATACCCTACCTCTCTTATTATCTTTTTCAACAATACACATTAATAATAGCAAAAGAAAAAATAGTAAAAGAGAAGAATATATCTAAAGTTAATAGAGATGATGAACAGATGAATCTCAAAGGTGAGTTGAGACCCAAAGTAGAGAATAAGGTAGAGAATATTAATGATGTTGTTCTCACTCCCTCTATTCCCATTATAGATTTTAACAATGAGAAGCAGATGGATAGGGTTTCTGAGAAAAAAAAAATTGAACAAAATAGAGTAGAAGATAAAAAAAATGAGCAAGAAAAAGCAGAGAAAAGTAGAGTAGAAAAAAAACAGGCATATCGTCAGAGGATAGCAAAACTTAGAGCTTTGAAGAGAAAAAGAGCGTCAGAAAAAAAATTATCAAAGAGAAAACTATCAGAGAAAAAATTCTCAGAGAAGAGAAAGCTTATAAAAGCCAAAGGCTCTTCTGCACTTACTTCTAGGGACTTGGGTGTTGTAAATGGCATGGATATTGATAGAAAAGAGAGTAAAAAAATAACTTTTCATACAACAAGTAATAACTATCTTTCAATAATGAAAAGAAAATTTGAGAAAAATAAGAACTCTAGAGAGGCGATACTAATAGCCAAGGTGTATTATAAAGCAGGAAATTATGTTGAGTCTGAAAAGTGGGCATTAATCGCTAATAATCTAGATAAAAATAGTGAAGAGAGTTGGTTTCTCTTTGCTAAATCAAAAGTGAAGCTTGGAAAAAAACGAGAGGCATTAAAAATATTAATCTCTTATCATAAAAAAACAAAATCACTCCAAGCAAAAGAGTTAATAAATAAGATTCAATCAAGGAGTATTTGATGAAAAAAATATTTTTATATCTGCTGTTATCTTTGTCTGTTTTTGCTTCAAACTTGTCAGATATCTATAAACTTTATGAGAAACAGGAGTATGACAAGGGGTGTGATTATGGTGAAAAATATTATACAAAAAATATAGACAATGAAAAATATTTGACTTTTTATGGACTCTCTTGTTTGGAGACAAATAGTATTGGTCGTTTGGCTCAACCTATGGTAAAACTAGATGGAAGCAGAGAACTCCGTGAGACAGCAAGTTATTTTGCAACTATTTTATTACAAAAACAGCTAATGAAACAATTTTTAATTGATGGTAAAGAGCTTGGTAGTTTACGGCTTCCAAAGACAGGTTTTGTACTCTCTCAAATATTTAATCTTTTTGTAAAAAAAGAGTATGTTACAAAAAAAGATTCTATAAAAGAGAATATCTATATTTTAGTAGATAAAGACAAAAAAGATATTAGATATGAGGTTTACATTAAAGAGCATGAAAAAAATAGAAATTATATGATTATAGATATTTATCAAAATGATAAATTTACCAAACGTTATCAGTACAATTAGGAGAGTATTATGGAACGAGTAATAGAGTTATTAACCAGAGATGGTATTATAGATCAACGTAAAATAGATTTATTTATTAGTAAATATGGTCAAGAGCGTGTTAATATAGAAAATTTAATTAAAGTTAAAATTATTAATACGTTAGAGATGGATGAGGCTCTGATTAAAGAGTTGCGTATTCACTCGATAGAGATGAATGATTTAGAGGGAATAGAAGGGATTGATACCACCCGTATTCTTAAACAGATTGCTAAGAATTTAGATATTAGATACGTTGAGATTAACGATATAGATATTGATTATAAACTACTAAAGCGACTGCCTCTAAAGCAGTTGATGCGATATAATGCTCTTCCTCTCTATACCGAGGAGTCCACCGTGGTAGTTGCTTTTGAAAACCCCTCTGACTTTGAGGCAAAGGGGGCAGTTGAGCGTTTTTTCCATGGAAAGATTATGGAGGTGTGTATCGCCAAAGCTCAAATGATACGGCAAGAGCTTTTAAAGATTAAAACTTCTGAAGATGTAGAAGAGTTTTCACAAGATATTAAGCATGACCTAACCGAGGGAACAATAGAAATTTCAGAGGAGAGCAATGACTCTCCTGCAGTTTTAAAACTTATTGAGACGGTACTCTCGACGGCTATTGATGCTAAAGCGAGTGATATTCATATCGAAGCTACTGAGGATAATTGTATTGTACGTTATCGAGTTGATGGAATGTTACAGGAGTATTTTATTCTTGAAAAAATTATTTTTGGACCACTTGCTTCTCGAATGAAACTGCTCTCTAATTTGGATATTGCGGAGAAGCGTAAACCCCAAGATGGACGATTTACACAGATAGTAAAAGGTCATGTCTTTGACTTTAGGGTTTCAACCTTGCCTACAATGTTTGGTGAATCTATTGTTTTAAGGATTTTAGATAAGTCAAAAGCGTTGGTAAAGCTAGAGGAGGCAGGTATGAATGCCAAAGCCTATAAACAGTTTACCAAAGGGATTAAATCTCCTTATGGTATTATGCTTGTAACTGGACCTACAGGTTCAGGAAAGACCACGACACTCTATGGTGCATTAAATGCTATTATTGATGTAAGAGATAAAATTATTACCGTAGAAGACCCAGTAGAGTATCAGATGGGTGGAATTCAACAGGTACAGGTCAGTGCTAAGACAGGATTAACTTTTGCCGCAGCATTGCGTTCGATACTTAGACAAGATCCCGATAAGATTATGATTGGGGAGATTCGTGACCAAGAGACACTTAGAATTGCGATTGAGGCAGCCCTTACGGGTCACTTAGTTCTCTCTACACTACACACCAATGATTCTATCTCTGCAATTAGTAGAATGCAGGATATGGGGATAGAGGATTATCTTTTGGCAGGTGCAGTTATTGGTATTCAAGGTCAACGATTGGTAAGAAAGATATGTGATACCTGTAAAGAGGTAGAGAATGTTCCTCTGGATAGTTTGGTAAGTATCTCTAAATATCTTCCCAAAGATGCGGTGTTCTATCACGGTAAAGGGTGTGCCATTTGTAACAACAAAGGATATTCAGGAAGAGAGATGATTTCAGAAGTTCTTTTGATTTCAGAGGAACTCTCAACGATGATAGCCACAGGAGCTACCAAAGACCAGATGAGAGAACAGGCATTTAAAGAGGGTTTCACCACAATGTTGGAAGATGGTATCAATAAAGCACTTGCAGGTAAGACATCCGTAGAAGAGATTCTAAGAGTGGCTAGGTAAGCGAATGAACTACTATAAAGTAACCATGACCAAACGTGGAAAAAGAATAACAGAAGTGGTTAAAGCCAAAAGTAAAATATCTGCTATGCGTACAGCAAAACAAGAGTTTATAGGATTTAATGTCTTAAAAGCAGAGGAGACCACTCCTAATATTATGGATAATATAGGTGATTTACTTTCAGGAGTGCAAAAGTCTTTTGAACCAAAAGTGGATATTGGAAATAAGATTTCATCTATTCGTCAAATTGCGGTTATGACTGATGCGGGTATCTCTATTCATGACTCTATTGATGAGGTGGCGAAAAATACAGAAAATCCAAAATTAAAAACCATTTTTACAACAATAAGTAATGATATCAATGCAGGTAAAGGGATAGGAGACTCTATTGAGCCGTATAAAGAGGATTTTGGTCACGTGGCAATAGCAATGACCAACCTTGGTGAAAAGACAGGTAATATTGCAGGAGCATACCATAAACTGGCAAATATCTTGGAGAGCATTCGAGACAATACTAAAAAATTCAAAAAAGCAATCCGTACCCCATTGATTACTTTTGCTGCGATGGGTGTGGCGTTTACCATTTTGATTATGGTGGTTGTTCCTAAGTTTAAAGAGATGTTTGAAAAGTTTGATTCAGCCCTACCTGTTCCTACACAGATTCTTCTCTTTTTAGAAAATATTCTTAATAACTACGGTCTCTACGTCCTTGGAGTCTTAATCGTAATTGTCTACTCAGGAATGCACTCCTATAAAACGAGTAGAAAGTTTAAATATAAGGTAGATAAGATTTTAGTACATCCTAAGTTTTATCTTATTCATAAAATTGTCTTTTTTGCCACCATGCACAAATATACCCTAGTTTTTGGTGAGTTGGTAAAGTCAGGTATCCCCGTCTCCGAAGCACTTGATACTGCGGTTGGTATGGTAGATAATGCTTATATCAAGCAAAAACTTCTCACAGTAAATTCCAATATTGCTAGAGGTATCTCTCTCTCTGATGCATTTGAACAGACAGGTCTGTTTGAAAATATGCTTCTACAGATGATTAGGGCAGGGGAGAACAGTGGACAGCTAGATATGATGCTTGGAAAAGTAGAAGGCTATTATGACTCAAGATTTCAAGACCTTATTGATAACCTTGCGGCTTATATTGAACCTATTATGCTATTTTTTATTGCAGGATTGGTTCTTTTGATGGCACTTGGTATCTTTATGCCGATGTGGGATTTAGGTAAAGCAGTTAAATAGATTACTATCATAGAGAGAAGAAGTTAAGCCTAAACTTCTACTCATTTCTAAGTACTGTCAATGGATCAGTGGAGGATGCTTTTCTTGCAGGGTAGATTGAAGATACCAAAACAATAACAAATGTACCGACAATAATGGAGATAAAGTCTGTTAGGGTTAGGTTGATGGGAAGTTTTGAGAATCCATATACATCTTCTGCCAAGGAGATAATAGGAAATGTAGTTAAGACCCACATGCTAATAAACCCAAGAATAGTACCTGCGATAATTCCTGAAATTCCTATAATAGTTCCAAGTTTAAAAAATATCTCTTTTATCTCTCTTTTGGTTGCACCCAATGTACGCATCAAGGCAATCTCAGAGCGTCTGCTCATGACAGTCATAAGTAGGGAAGAGATGATATTGAGTGAAGCGACTAAGATGATAAGGAGTAGGACTAAAAATAGAGCTTCTTTTTCCATCTCCATCGCGGAAAAAAAGCTTCTGTTTTGTTCCCACCATCCCTCAACAATAAGATCTTTTTTTAAGCCGTTTTTTTTGAGAAAAGCTTCTATACGCTCTTTATCCTTTTTTTCATCTTTTGAATAAATATGGATGCCATCATAGAGACCCACTTTACGTTTTAAAACTTTTTGAAACGCTTGATGGGTGGTGTATATAATAGCTTTGTCATAAGAGTTAAGTCCTGATTTAAAGGTACTGTCAATGATAAAACGTTTCTGTAAAGGCATACTTCCAAAACCTATCGCTTGTTGTTCTGAAAAATAGAGGGTGAGCTTTTGATTTTTTTCTACGCCCATCTCTTCTGCTAGAATAGAGCCCGTAACGATTTTATATCTACTTTGAATATGCTCTGAAGTCTCTAATGCTTTTTTAAAAACAGTATTAATCATTGCTTCTTTTTGAAAATCAATACCATAAAGGATAGAACCATTGACATTTGAACCACTTTTGCTGATAACTTGTGTGGTGTAGTAGGGGCTTAGTTCAATCTTTGGAAACTCCTCTTTTAGTTTGTTCACAAGATTTTGATTGGTGGCATTGTAGATGATGGGGGTGATGGTAAGTGGATAGTTCATGACAAAGAGGCGTTTTTTAAACTCCTCTTGTGTTCCATGCATAATTCCCATCGCCAACATCAGTACCATCACCCCTGCAGTAATACCTAAAAAAGCCAAGATAGAGGAGATAAAGATAAAAGGGTTATCTTTATCATATTTAAGATAATGTTTGATTATCTTATTAACAAAGGCTTTGTTGCTAGGCGTTGCCATTACGCTAAAGCTCCCTTTTTAGGCCCACTTTTTCCACAGCACTCTTTATATTTTTTTCCTGAACCACAAGGACATGGTTCATTTCTTTTTGGTTTTTTTTCACTTCTAATAGGTCTTCTAGTCGGGGCTTCTCCCTCTTCAAAATCAGCCTCTACCATCTCATCTTCATTGGTGGTTGCTACTGCCAATTCACTCTCTAGCTCATCACGAATAGCATCAAGTCGTCGTTGCTCCTCTTCTGGGTCTTGAAAGTTGAATTGTACCATTTGTAATACTTCGATTGCTTCATGTTTAATATTTTCAATTAACTGCATAAAAAGGTTATAGCTATCTTTTTTATACTCGGTGAGAGGGTCTTTTTGGTTGTAGCCTCGTAGTCCAATACCTGTTTTGAGTACATCCATCTCATAGAGGTGGTCACGCCATTTTGGGTCAAGAACTTGAAGGTAAAGTACGCGTTGAACTTCGCTTCTCTGCTCTTCGTTGAGTGGCTCCATTTTACTCTCATAGCTTTGTGTGATAATATCCAAGAGCATCTCTTTGATTTCGCTATAATCTTTTCCTTTAAAGATATCAATCTCGGCATTAATTGCCATCTTTTCTCCAATCATATGAGAAAGCTTTTGAAGGTCAAAATCTTCACTCGCTGCACCATCATACATCTCACACTCATTCATAAGGTAGTCAACATACTCAATTCTATTCTCTCTAATCTTTGAGTCGATATCATACTCAGAATCCAAGAGCTGATTTCTAAATTTATAGATAGCTTTTCTCTGTTGAGAGGCGATATCATCATACTCCAAAATATGCTTACGTGATTCATAGTGCATATTTTCCACTTTAGTTTGTGCTTTTTCAACGGAACGTGTAACAATTTTAGAGTCGATATACTCACCCTCCTCAACACCCAGCTTATTCATAATAGTACGGATTTTTTCACCACCAAAAATTCTCAAAAGGTTATCATCCAAACTTAGGTAAAATTGAGAAGCTCCTGCATCCCCTTGACGACCTGAACGACCACGTAGCTGGTTGTCGATTCGTCTACTTTCATGTCTCTCTGTTCCTAGGATATATAGACCTCCAAGACCTTTTATTTCATCATTTATCTTGATGTCAACCCCACGTCCTGCCATGTTGGTTGCTACAGTAACAGCCCCTTTTTTACCCGCTTCCATAATAATTTGTGCTTCATGCTCATGGTTTTTAGCATTAAGGATATTGTGTGGTATTTTTGCTTTTTTAAGACGCTTATGAACAAGTTCAGATTTCTCAATAGAAGCTGTACCTATAAGAACAGGTTGTCCTTTTTCATGAAGCTCTTTTACCTTTCGTGCAACTGCGTCAAGTTTTTCTCTTTCTGTATTATAGATAAGGTCATTCTTATCATCTCTGGCAATTGGTAGATTGGTAGGAATAGAGATAACTTCTAAGCTATAAATCTCTGCAAACTCAGTAGCTTCTGTTTGAGCCGTACCTGTCATACCTGCGAGTTTTTCATACCCACGGAAGTAGTTTTGGTAGGTGATTTCTGCCAGTGTTTGAGATTCATCTTTGACCTGAACACTCTCTTTTGATTCAAGTGCTTGGTGTAACCCTTCGCTAAATCTTCTCCCTTCAGAGAGGCGACCTGTAAACTCATCAACAATAATAATTTCACCATTTTGAGAGACATAGTCCACATCTCTTACAAAAATATATTGGGCTTTCATTGCTTGGTCAAGGTGGTGAGCAAGGGTTGCATTCTCTAAACTATAGAGATTGTCTACCTCAAAAAGGTCTTGTGCTTTTTGTAGTCCATCTTCGGTCATAAGCACCTGCTTATTTTTTTCATCTACATAAAAATCTCCAGTGGTCTCTTCTGGTTCACCTGGCTTGGTCTCTTTTTTCTCACCTTTTATCATCTGTAGGGCAATTTTATTAGCTTGTTCGTAATGCACCACATCTCTTTGTACAGGACCTGAGATAATCAGTGGTGTTCTGGCCTCATCAATTAAGATAGAGTCCACTTCATCAATAATTGCATAGTGGTGACCACGTTGAACTTTCTCTTCGGCTCGGCTTTTCATATTGTCGCGAAGGTAGTCAAATCCATATTCGTTATTTGTTCCATAAGTTATATCAGCATTATACTGATCTTTTTTACCCATATCATCTTGGATTTCAGCTGTTAGACATCCTACTGAGTATCCTAAGAAGTTGTATAAAACACCCATCTCAACGGAGTCTCTTGATGCAAGATAGTCGTTGACTGTGACAATATGTACCCCTTTGCCAACCATTGCATTGAGTGCGACTGCCAGTGTCGCAACAAGGGTTTTTCCCTCTCCTGTCTTCATCTCTGCAATGGAGTTTTCATGCAATACAATTCCACCCACAAGTTGCACATCATGATGACGCAGACCAAGTGTTCGTTTACTCGCCTCTTTTGTAATAGCAAAAGAGTCTTCTAGTACATCATCAAGCGTTTTTTCATTGGCTTGTACGGAAGTTTTTAATTGATTAAATTCGGATTGGAGTTCTTCATCTGAGAGTTTCTCATATTTATCTTCTAACTTACTAATTTTGTGTGCTCTTTTCAAATAACCTTTTACAATTCTGTCATTTTTTGAACCAAATATCATTTTTAACATTATTATTATAACCTAGTATTAAAATTGTAATGATTTTATCTAAATTATGATTAGTGAGCTATTAAAAATTATTAAGATATTTAATATCAGTATATTAAATTATAAATTAAATCTTAAAAATGCGAATAAAGATTAAAATAAAAAATTAAAATAAAATTTAATATAATGTAAAGTGTGGTTTAAATGGTAATTTTAAGAGATTGCCATTTTTATTTATTGGGGTTGAAATTTAAACATCTTCTCCATAGCTATGGCTTCATCTCGACCATATACTACAATCTCTTTGTCTACTGCTATTCTCTTTTTCCCAAGCTTGTTTGGGTACTTAACAAAATTTAAAATGTGTTTGATGCAGTTGATTCGTGCCTTTTTCTTATTATCGCTTTTGATAATTGTCCATGGGGCATCCTCTGTATGTGTAGCAGAGAGCATCATATATTTTGCTAATGAGTACTCATCCCAAAGCTTTTGAGACTCTTTATCTACAGGTGATAGCTTGTACTGCTTTAGTGGGTCATTCTCTCTGGATTTAAATCGCTTCTCTTGCTCCTTTTTTGAGACAGAAAAATAAAACTTAAAGAGTTGAATATCTTCATCTACTATCATTTTTTCAAATGCAGGGGCATCTTTTAAAAACTTGTGGTGTTGTCTCTCGGTACAAAAACCCATCACAGGCTCAACCATTGAACGGTTGTACCAACTTCTATCAAATAGTACTATCTCACCTGCAGCAGGGAGGTGTTTGGCATAGCGTTGAAAATACCATTGAGAGCTTTCTTTGTCACTTGGTTTTTCAAGGGCAACAACCCTTGCTCCTCTTGGGTTGAGGTGTTCGGTGATTCTTTTAATCGTCCCTCCTTTTCCCGCGGCATCACGACCTTCAAAAATCATTAGAATCTTTAGACCCTTATTTTTGACATGGTTTTGAAATTTTAAAAGCTCTACTTGAAGCTGTCTTAGCTCTTTTTCATACTCTATTTTCTCTTTTTTGACCCATATTTGAATCTTTTTATCACCCTCTTTTATCTCTTTTTTACTCCGTTTAGCCATCTATTCTCCTATCCTATAAATTTATCATTTTTGATTTTTTGTATTTTGATATCGTTACTCTATTTTTATCAAATTATAGCGAAAAATCACCTCCTTTAGGTGGTGGAGTTGTCAAATAACTATGTGTTACCTATACATTACTATATTATTATTTATGAAAAAATATGAGACATATGTGTTGTTTTTTATATAAAAAAAGAGTATAATTCAAAGCAATTTAATTTAAAATCGGAGAAAAAAATGATAAAACAAAGTTTAATCGTAATCGCAACATTGGCCTTTCTTAATATTTCTGCTTTGGCAGCTGATACAAATGATACAAAAGTAGAGACTAACAGTACCAAACAAGCTGAAGATAATAGTACAAAAAAAGCAGATGCTAAACCAGCTATTGAAGTAAATACTGCTGCTTGTGCAGGATGTCATGGTAAAGATTTTGAGAAAAAAGCGTTAAATGTCTCTAAAATTGTAAAAGATATGACAAAAGCAGATATTATTGCCTCTCTTAAAGGGTACAAAGAGGGTAAAGGTGGAGCGATGAAAGCTGTTATGATGGGTCAAGTAAAAGCACTTACTGATGAGCAGATGACTGCCATTGCTGAGAAATTTGGAAAATAAAAAGTGTTAAAAGAGAGAGGTTCTCTCTCTTTTAAGGAATCTTCAAACAACAAATTTAGGAATACAAATTAAATAACTACCAAATTTCAAAGGCAACTAAACAAATATCTTTAACTTTAATTTTCCTTGAATTACGGGGAGTAGTCCTGCGTCAAACTATAGCTAAATCTATTCGTTTATTTACCTATGAAAACTGGCACTTATTTAATTTGCATTCCTTACCTATTTTAAAACGAAATCCCACCTGATACCTCTGGGTATCCTCTCCGTTCTTTATTTATCCCATCATCATACACTTCTTGAACCCAACCAAATGAGACATAAGAGTTTGGTGAAGTAATCATTGACATTCCCACTCTAGCACCATAACTGTTATAATCATCATAATTTACATGACCAACTTTACCTATAAAAGTATGACTGTAAAAAGCACCAACATAGGGACGAAATGGAATATCCAATGAAATATGATAGGTCACAGGAACAGTTATCTGACTAATAGAGGGGTCATTTCCTAACCACAAAGAGAATGATGCCCCAACGGATAGGTTATCAGCCACAAAATAGTGTGCATTAGCACCCAGTACTGAGTAGTTGTTTCCATAAGCGGTATCTTGACCTAGGCTAAAACCATAGTTTTTATGACCAATTGAAAACATACCTCCTGCATTTGCAAATGATACCAAAAGTAGTAGAGCCATGGCTAATTTTTTAATAGTTATTTTTTCTATGACCAGTTTTTTCATAAAAAGTCCTCATCTGTATTTATTAAATTAATATATTTGTAATACTCAAAGTATAGAGTATTTTTCTTAATATTTAAACTTTAACACACAGAAGATACCTTTCTTATTAAAATAACACGAAAACTAACCAATTATTAATAATAAAGTACTATCATAACAGTACTAAAAAATCAAATAAGTTACTGCATGAATGAAAATAACTCTAGTCCATTAATAGAAGCGTTTGGAGAACTCTCTAAAATAGTTCTAATGCTGTTTAGTAGCATCCGAAAATTTTTTGAAAGACATATCTCCTATCAAGCAGTTATACTGCTCTCTATCATCTCTTTTTCTACCTCTTACTATGGTTTTTTATCATTGGTTTCAGACGGGATGTTACTTACTAAAATACTCTTTTTTGCGGTGGTTGCTGTCATCCAAATAGCACTGGTATACTCGATTAGTCAACTATATGTTAGAGAATTTTTTTCTCGCCATATTTTTAGAGCCTCTCTACTGCTCTCTACTTATATCTTGTCACTTTTTATCTCAGTACTGTTTAGTTTTAATTTCTACTATAAGATTTTTTCTGCGTCACAATTCTCACAACGAAATGTAACACTACAGTTAGAGGGAATCAAGGAGAAGCTAGAGGATGCCCAAAGCAGTTTTGACTCTATCTATATCTCATTAAAAAGTCTTAGTGATTACTCTATGAAACGCTCTATTGAAGAGAGTCGTATGGGTGGAACCTGTGACGAGACTAAAATACCAACCCCAGGACCTAGAAGTGCATTACGCCAATATGAGAGTCAACTTTTTGCCAGTCATCTAATCTCGGTGGGAGAGCTTCAAGCTAAGATGGGGGTTGAGATTCAAAAGGTAAAGGTTTTACTGAAAAATTTTAACCCTAAAAAAGATGATATTGAGGCACTTGAAGAGCAGGTCAATAAAAAAATAGGAATGATTAACCGTATCTTTAGAGAGGGGGAGATTACCCTTTTACCCAAGGTTTTGTTGGCTCATAGTGGTACTAAAAGAATGAGAATGGAGTCACTGGGTCGAAGCATCTCCTGCCCTGATAGTAGAATTAGCCAAAAAATCAGCACTATTATCGAAAATTTAAACTCCCTACAGTTTTTGAAAAAAGTAAGTTTTTTTGATGCCAATGACCAACAGCAACTTATAGAGAGAACCATCAATGTACTTCTTGCGATTATCCCATTTACAGATACCACAGTTGTCCCTATTGACCAGATGAGTTCCCCAAATGATGTAACACAGAGCGACGTTAAAGCAATTGGATTGGGATTTTTAGTCGATTTCTTTATATTCTTTTTTACTATCTTATCCAAAGACCCTTATCGTGCTAGGTTCTTTACCGAGGAGACCATTAGAGAGTATCAAAAGCTTTCGTTACGTAGAACACTTAAACCCTTTTTATTTGAAGGGCATTTCTATTATCATCTGATAATTCCCAATAAGAAGAGAAATATTAAACTTGATGAGATTGTAACCAAGTTTCAAGTAGATAAAATGCTAACACTTACAGGTAGCAATGTAGACTATAGAGAGCTTCTTTTGATGCACCAGATAAAACTCAGAAATTTTGAGACAAGTACTTTTCAAGTCTATAAAGTAAAAAAGCGTAAATATGAGACGCTTGTTGTAGAGATAGATAGGTTGTCTTAAATGAATGATGTAGTTTGGAATATAAAGTTAAAAATGAACTCCATGCTCCAAGAGCTAAAGTGGCATTTTAATTTAAAACGTAGAAGTATGCAAGGGTATCTGGAGCTAACCACTCTCTTTCCTAAAGTTTTAGGTATCTATATGTTGGCTCTTTTGGTTGATTTTGGAAAAACACTTGTTTTTCTAAAAAATATTATCCGTCAAAAAGTGATACTACTCCCTCTTTTTATAATGTTAACCCTGCTTAGTTATTATCTTTTTTTAATTGCAGGAGAGCCTGAAGATATTAAGTTTGATAAAAAGTTTTTACCTCAATACTACTATGACACTTCTATCGAGATTCGCGACCAAGAGAGAAGATTGGCAGGGTCAATATCCCAACCCAATAGCTCAACAGCGAACCCTTCTCTCTTTGTGGATAAAGTACCCACCTTTTTTTGGAATCTTTTAAAAGAGAGAATTGACCCTCATTTGAATTTTGATAACAACGCCACTACTTTTTTTGAAGCACTGGGAGAAAACCCACGATACTTCAATGGGATAGATATATTAGAGCCGTTGGTACAGAGTAAAAATTTGGTAAAAAATATGCTTATGGAGCAGAGTTTTAGTATCGACCCCAATCCCACATTGACCCAAAGACTTGTCTCCTCTTTTATGAATAGATATAGTAGTACCCCCATTAGTAATATAGAAAAGCTAAAACTAGCCAAGACCTTTTATCATAAGCTAAAGGCAAACAATGGTCTTAATTTTAAGCGTTGGGTGAGCAGTGAACATAGTTTTTTTCATTTTGAAAATCAAAGTTATGGACTACGAGATACTGCAGAGATTTTTTTTGGTAAATCACTTAAAAATTTAACTCTAGCCCAACAGGTAATTTTAGTAGCTATGTATCAAAAAAGTTACCATTTAGATAGCTCTATGCAGATTCAAGACAGAGAGTGGAAAGAGATAAAAAGAGTAGCCATAGAGATTATTGACACATCTGAATTAACCTTAGAGAGTTATTTTTTAACCTCTCAGGTTACAAAAATGACCAAGCCAAATCTTCCTTATTTCCCAGATGAACTTATGGAGGTTATTGGTAAAATTACTTCTAAAAACAGAGAGGCGATAAGTACCCTACCACTGAGAAGTCAAGAGCTTTTAAAAAGTACTAAAGATGTCATAACCCAAGAGTTAGATAAACTATATAAACTATTTAACATTACCCCTAGAACAAAACTTATTACCAAGATAGAGCTGAATTTTCCCATTGCCAATAACTTCTATTTTAACAACTATCTTACCGAAAAAAGTGATGCGTTGGACATTGATAAACTGTGGGTCTCTGTGGTCAATGAGGAGGGGGAGTTTATCCGTCTCTATCAAAAAAATCTGGGCTATCAAAACCCACCACAGATTGGAAATATTGCCAAAGTATTTACATCACTTCTCTTTGTGGATAGGGGGGATAAGTATTATAGTACCTACTGTAACAAAGCTAAAGAGGATATTATCGACCCTACAGGACATAGAGGGAGTTTGAAATGTAATAGTCACTCATGGATAGAGGCACGACGACTCTTTGCCACAGAATCCATGTTGCCTCTTTATGATGGCTTTGTACGATACCGACAACAAGATAGACGTGGTCTTCACATATATTATGAACCCATTTATAGCAAAAAAATTGAGCTTCTCTACCGTAATCTTTGGCTTCAAACACTACAAGACAATGAACCAAGAGATGATTTTGGCTTAGGAAAACTACAGATGACCCCCCTTGATTTTCAGGTGAGTCTTCATAAAATTACACAGATGCTCTACCGTCCCAATAGTATGTTTTATGATGCTAAGTTAATTAAAAATCTCTCATTTTATACCATTGAAAAGAGCCATGTTGCCCAAAAACCTGCTCATCTATCTTTTCATTCACCTGCACCAATATCACCATCTTTTGAGTCCTTTTTTACCTCGGACAAGCGTAGTACACTCAAAACTTTACTTAAAGCCCCTATATATCAATCATATGGAACATTACGATGGATGAGAAATTACAGAAATATTAAGTTTGAATTTGCACAAGAGAGCAATAGAGGAGATAACCACTGGCTAACAGGAGCATTTAAGAAGTCAGGAAAACATTACAGCTTTGTTATCTATTTAGGTCAAAAGAACCTATCCAAAGAGAGTGCCAAAAGAGCTATTGAGAAGATAATGGAGCTAACTATCATCTCGGTAAATAACCCTAAAGATATCAGACATCACTACATGGAGCGGGTTTTTGGAGGAGTATAGCTACTCCTCTTTCACTCTTTGGTTTAAGATATGCGTCACAATTCGATAGCCATGATTTAGAGCAATAGCGATACTTCCACCACTGGCAAAAGCAATATCCCCTGCGATATATAGCCCTTTGGTCTCACACTCATAGTTATCATCAAAAATAGGTTCCCCTTTCTCATCGAGTGTAACGCCACATGCTTTGAGAAAATCTTTGGGAGTAGTGCCTCCTATTGCGTAGATGGCTCGGTCATAAAATTGATGTGAACCATCTACAAAGTTTATACGAATCTTCCCTTGTTCATTGACCACACTCTCAATATCCACACCTAACTTTAAAATTACTCTTCCTTTATCGGAAAAATCTTTTATCATTGCTTGGTTGGTAGGATTGGGACGACCTAAGGTATCTCTACGATAGTTCAATGTCACATGGTTTGCCTCACTAAGCTCACACGCATACTCCACGGCACTGTCTCCACCACCTACTACTAAAATCTTCTCTTCATTTCCACATTTATCAAGGTTATAGTTTACCTGTGTTCGAATTGATGTGGGAATTTTATAGTGAGGTTTATTAGGTTTTCCCATTCTACCAATACTTACAATGATATTTGTACTCTGATAAGCACCACGTGTAGTATGTACAGAGAAGAAACCCTTCTCTTTTTCAACTTTTGTAACTTCACAATTAAAAAGACTGTCTATCACCTCATCATCTAGTAATTTATCAAAATAGTCCAACGTACTCTCTTTTGTTCCATCGACAAACGCTACATTTCCCTCTAGTACGACCTCTTGCCCTTGCCAATCTTTATCCACACGCTTTTTATCTTTGTAAAATTTACGAATAGTATGAGAGTGATTGTCTGTTTTTTCTATCAATAAAACTTTTTTTAATCCCAAAACTTTAGCCTCTACCACAGAACCTATTCCCCCTGGACCACCACCAATGATTATCAAATCATAGATATCCTGCATTGTTATTCCTTTTTATTATATATTTTACTTATTATATCTTTTTCCTTATAACAAAATATTTATTATAAATATTTATTATAAATATTCAAGATAAATATTCAATATAATTATTTTAAATAAAAAAAAACAATATATTTGTCTTCTTTTGATATAATCTTATAAAAAACAAAAAAAGGTATTATCATAATGAAAAGTCAAGAGGCAAAGAGGATATTAAGCATTGGTGTTGCGATATTGTTATTATTTCACTGTGTACACAATGCAACCTATAGTGTTGATTCTATTATCGAAATACTACAAAATCAAGATATCCCCTTTGCCGAATATCTTGTATATGCCCTATTTTTAAGTGAACTTATCGTACCAATACTGCTTTTATGTAATCAACTAGTCAATATTGCAGGTACGCTAATTGTAATTAATATTTCTATTGACCATCTATTAGAGATAACTAAATATGGTGCTTGGGGTGTTGAAGTTCCCATGCTTTATCTCATTATAGGAGCCACTCTTGCTCTATGGAAAAATGAGACTACCCTCAACTAAGAGGCTACTTTTTAGATAAAAACAAGTAATATTACACTATTCTAAAATAAAAAGAGTACATATGAGAATTTTATCCATTATTATACTGTTAATATTTAACATTTATGCCAATAGCTGTTTGGAGTGCCATAAAGGCATCGAGCATATACGAAACGACTCCTCTAAAATGATGCAAGAGATTCTTAAAGTTGCCAAGAGGGCAGGTGCAAAAGGAAATGATTGTATCGTCTGTCATGGGGGAAATCCAGCATCAGATGATAAAAATATCTCTCACTCGGGGACTTTAAAGTATTTCTTAAGCCATAAAGGTCCCAAAGAGTTTTACCCCTCACCCACAAGTCAATGGATAAACATCAATACTTGTGGGATGTGTCATCAAGAGCAGGTTAAGGCACAATGGAACTCTCTGATGAATACCGAAGCAGGAAAAATTCATGGAGCATTATGGAGTTTTGGAAAAAGTGATGGCTATAACCACACAGAGTCTAATTATGATAGTAATAATACCCATGAACGACTAGGCACTAAAATTTATCAAAAATATATGGCAGAACTCTCAAAAAAAGAGCCACAAGCCTTTCCAAAACACTCAACATCTCTACCCAAAGCACCCACAGCCAAAGAGATAGAAAAAGACCCATCCTTGGCTGTTTACACCTATCTACGTCAAGAGTGTCTACGTTGTCACACAGGGGGAAAAGGGCGAAAAAGACGAGGAGACTACCGAGGAATGGGTTGTGCATCTTGTCATATTCCATACTCCAATGAGGGATTTTATGAGGGGAATGATAGCAAGATACCCCATAACAAAGCAGGTCATCTCCTCACCCATCAAATCCAATCTTCACGAAAAGTCAAAGTAAATATTCATGGAACTAACTACTCAGGAGTGCCTGTGGAGACATGTACCACTTGTCACAACCGTGGTAAACGAATTGGAGTGAGTTATCAAGGTCTAATGGAAACAGAATATCAATCTACTTTCGACAGTGAGGGGAATGGACAGCCCAAACTGCATACCAAACGATACTTACATCTAACCGAAGATATCCACTACTCCAAAGGAATGCTCTGTCAAGATTGTCATACAAGTAATGATATGCATGGTGATGGCTTTATGACAGGGGCAAATTTAGGAGCGGTAGAGATAGAGTGTCAAGATTGTCATGGAACCACTAAAAAATATCCGTGGGAGTTGCCTCTAGGCTACTCAGATGAGTTTGATACCAAACCCAAAGAGGGAAAAGGTAGAGGTACAACACTTACTCTTGCTGAGTATCTCAAAAAAGGGGCAATCCCAAAAGATAAAGGAGATGGATTTTTATTAAGTGCTAGAGGAAATCCCCTAACCAAAGCGGTGAGACATGGTGATAAGGTCATTATGCACCTAGCCTCTGGAAAAGATATTGAGTTAACCCCACTCAAAAAACTAAAAGAGGATAAAAAACTTTCCAAACACGCACTCATCGCTATGGACAAGATAGAAGCACATACGAATAAATTGGAGTGTTATACCTGTCATGCCACATGGGCACCTCAATGTTATGGGTGTCATGTCAAAATAGACTACTCAGGAGGCAAACAGAACCCTGATTACCTAGAGGCTTCTAAATATCATAACAAACACGGTATGACAGGAGAGAATACCCTAAAAGATTTTTTGGTTGATGGAAAAGTAACCGAAACACGAAGCTATTTGCGTTGGGAGAACCCTGCTCTTAGCCAAAATGGAGAGGGAAGAGTCTCTCCTACTATTCCAGGGTGTCAAACTACGGTAACTGTTATTGGTAAAGATGGGAAGGCTCTCCTACAAAACCATATCTTTAAAATCCCCAATGTTGAAGGGGCAGGAGAAGAGGGACAAAATGCTATTACTATGTCACAAGTCAACCCACACACCATTACTAAAAAATCTCGAACTTGTGAGAGTTGTCACACTTCCAAAAAAGCGTTGGGGATGGGGATAGAAGGGGGAAAATATTTTGGAGACCAAACCCAAACAGCCGTGATTGACTTGATGACGGCTGATAAAAAAGTCCTACCAAAGAGAGTTGATGAGCAGATACCTGCTATTCCTAATCTCAAACATGACTACTCTGTCATGATAGATGAAAATGGCACACAGGTACAAACAGTAGATAACCATTGGACGTTAGCAAACCCTTTGAGTAAAGAGAGTCGAGATAAACTTGATAGAAGCGGTGTCTGTTTTAGCTGTCATCAAGATATACCAGAGGGTAGTTTGGCAATTTCAGCGATGAATCATGTGGCGAATATGGTAGGAGTTGAAATAGATAATGAGATGCATGGGGATATACTAAATAAGAGCATCAAGATTTCGGCTTGGATTCAAATTGGATTGCCTTTACTTTTTGCTCTTTTAGGCTTAATTTGGACTGTCCGTAGAAAAAGAGTAAAAAAATAGTGACTTAAAAAAAGATAAATAAAAATAAATTATAATATAAAAAGAGAAGTAATGTTTAAAATTTCACTCATTCTATTGAGTATAATAATATGTATATTAATTGGACTTGATTCCAATTTTTTTAGAGAAATACCTAAAAAAATAAAAAAAACAGCTTTTGTGGAGGTTAAAGATGAAGAGCAGAGAGAAGCAAATGAGATTTTGGTACTGCCAAGCTCTACGCTTCAAAAAGAGCAAAAGAAGAGGTCTCACAAAATCATTGAGATAGACCCCTATCCTGAACTAAAAAAAATCATACACCAAGCTCAGATTTCCTATATAGAAAAAGATTTCAACCAATCTTTGGAGTATTATAATCGTGTTATAAAACAATCAAGCAAGAGTCAAGATATTCGGATTTTAAAACTTTTTTCAATGGCACATTTTCGTAAAGCGAGTATTTATAGATATACTCTTAAAAAAGAGCTTAACAAAATTATGGATGAATATGAGAGTATCATAAAAAAATTTGAAAACAGAAAAGAGATTGAACTTCTAAAACGATATGCAAAAGCACAATTTTATAAAGCAAATCTCTCTGAACGAGATAGTGCATTGAATCTATATGATGAAGTTATAAGAAAATTTTCACAAAGCTCTGATGTCACCTTACGAAAAATCTATACTCAAGCACAATTTAATAAATCTTATATCACAACAGGCAGTGATAGCCTTGATATTTTTAATCAAATCATTGAAAATTTAAAAAATCAAAAAGATAAAAAGCTACTACTTCAACGATATAAAGCACAACAGAACAAAGCCTATCTATTGGAACAATACTTCAACCAAAAAGATGAGGCAATTGAGGTGTATAATGATATTATTAAGGAGTTCTCCTTAGATACTGGGGAGTATGAGTATCAAGAGATTGTAGAGAATGCTCTATTACAAAAAAGTTTTCTTCTTATGGGTTATGATGATGAAGAGGCGATGGAGATGTATGATGTAATAATCAAAAAATATGAGACAGATACAAGAGATGGTGATATCCTTTCTACTGTTCCTTTAAAAATAGAATACTCTATTATTAATAATATAGAACTCTCTTTGATTACCAATAACGATGACAGCAGTTATAGAGAACTGGCAGAAAAATATCTTAGTAACAGTAAAGATAGCAAACCACAACTTGAGATGTTGGAGATTTTAAAAAATGCTCAAATCTCTAATCAAGATGAAGCTTTTAGTTCTTGGCAAGAGAAGAATAGAGAGTATATCTTTGAAAATTGGAGCTTTGAGGGGTTAGAGCATTGGAATAATCAGATGGAAGAGGGAGAAGAAAAATCAAGAATTAAAGGCTATCTTAATGAGTTTGTAAAACATAATGATAGTTCAAACTCATCAACCTATACCCACTTAAAACAGCCCATTCAATAACCGATATGTTAGTAATACTACTGATGATTAACTCTCACCACGCTATAGCCATAGGATTTTAGATACTCATTAACACTCTTTTTACCCAAAAAGTGCATAACACCAAAGGCAAAAAGATAGTTTTTTTTAGAACTATTTTTTATAATTAAATCTATACGTTTTGCCATTATTAAATTTCGTTGATAGAGCAAAAGGGTCATAAACTTCTCTTCAAGCCTATTATGCTTTGGAATTTGAAACATCATACTCTCAATAAAACTTATCAACTTTTTACTATCACCATTGAGATAAAAACCTTTTAACTCATTAATATAGTCTCTTTTCCCATTAAGTTGTATCATAGCTTGTTCTAAAGCGATAATCTGCTCTTGTTGCGTAAATTTATCCATAATCCCCAACTGCTCATCAATTGTTTCTATTCCTAAAACCCTTTTTCTTTTACTTTTGGCATAATCATAAATAACTTTATCAATTGCTCTTAAATGGGGGTATTTTAGTTGCATTTTTAAAGAGCTTAAACTTGAAGAGACTCCCCAAATTTTCATTTTGTCAAATAGAGATACAGAGAGTTTTGGATTGACTTTATAGAGATACCAAATAATATCTTTGTAGAGTTGAGTTGGGATAATATCTTTTAATTTTTGGTTATCACCTCTTATCACGAGGCTACTGGCATGTCGTTGGGTAGAGATATCCATGGGAATCTCTGTGTAGACGGTATCACTTATCTTAATTACCTTCACAAGAGTTTTAGGGAGTATCTGTAGCTCTGGAACTTGCAGATGCATTGTTCCAAAAAGATAAAACTCCTGCCTATTTTTTGTCACTTTCCATAAAAATGGATTATCAATATGACCTTGTGATAAAAGTAGTGTGCTTGTTAGAGTAAGAAATATAAATATTTTGAGATTTTTCATATTATTATGTTTTAATTGTTTCGATTGAGTAGGCATAGCCATCTCCTTTATGTATTACTAAAAAACTATTTTAACTTAAAATCACTAAATTATTACCAAAAATTATCGTAAAGCCCCTTGCTTTAGCTATGGGGATATAAGCGTACTTTGATTAAAAGAATTGTAGAATTTGAACAGAGTAATATTTTTTGTTTTTATATGTTCTTTAAATATGTGCTTGAGAATAGAATATTCTTGTATTCTCATAAAATTTTAACAAGTTTGGTTTAATAGAAAATATATCTCGAAGGGTAAAATCTTGGATATATTTTAAATTTTTAAAACACAAATATAATAGAGAAGGGGCATCTTCTCTTAGTTCATAAACTGTTAGACCTGTGTCAGTAGGCTAGTTTCGCTTATCCTAGAATCCCCTTGCTTTAAGCTGTGGGGAGTATGTCAAGAGTCACAGTGTCCGCCACCACAACAACCTCCATCATCATGAGAGTGTCCACCAATTTGACCTGAAGATATCTCATCATCAGTTGCTCCTCTTACGCTTAAAACTGTTACAGAGAACATCAAATCTTTTCCTGCTAATGGATGGTTGAAGTCTACATTTACCTCTTTGTCATCAAAAGATTTAACCGTTACTTGAACAGTTTGCCCTTGGTCTCCTTGTCCATAGAGTGTTAATCCCTCTTTGAGCTCAACGCCTTCAAACTGCTCAATTGGAAGTATTTGAATAGCATCTTCACTGTATTCACCATACGCATCAACAGCAGAAACCATAATATCTCCACTCTCACCTGATGCCATACCCTCTAGTGCTTTTTCAAGTCCTGGGATAATATGACCCTTACCAGTGATAAATTCTAATGGCTGATTGGTACCCTTGTTTGAGTCTACTACCTCAGTTGTTCCTGCCTCTTTGACTTCATACTCAATACCGACAACGCTGTTTTCGATTGCAATTTTCATTGAATCTCCTATTTAAAAATTTTCAATATATTACCCAAGCAAACTTTAATATATCTGATTCTATATGTTATTTTGTGCAATTTCTGCTGATTTTGTATTGGGATAATTGTCAATAATATACTTAAAAAAGCCTCTGGCTTGTTTATCTTGCCCTGTTTTCGAGAGAGAAAGTGCGGTATGGAGGTAGAGCAATTTCATATAAGATGCTTTATCATAGAGAGAGGCACTTTTTTTATAATAAGATATCGCAGAGTAATAATCATTAGTATAATAAGCTATTTCACCCAAGTAATAGTTACTTGGTGCTGTTTTATAGTTTTGGGCTATAGCCTCTTTAAACTTCTGCGTTGCAGAGAGATAACTCTTATGAGAGAAGAGTTGAACCCCTTCCCTATAAATCTCTGAGATACCTGTACTGTATGGTTGATTTAAACTCTCTTGGTTTGTAGAGCCTCCAGTGGAATTATCATAATCCCTATCATCAATAATCATATTATTATTACTATTGCTACTATTATTATTAACCTGAGGTTCATATTGCTGTTGATTCGCTATTGCTCTCTCTAACTCCTCTTTTTGACTTGCTCTTGCTCTTTCTAACTCTTTTTGAAAGAGACTTAAGTCATCTTTGGTAATATAATTGTTATTTATCTGGTCAATCATCTTACCTAACTCCAAGAGCAAGGTATAACTTTTTTTATAATCCTCTTCTCTCTTACTAGACGCATTTTGATTCTCTTTAAGTTGCTCTTTTAGGTCTATTACTTGACTGTTTAACCCATCAACAACCGTAGTCAACCCTGCAATACGACTCTGTTGCTCGGAGACCATATTGCTGAACCGCTGAACCTGTTTTCTATTGTTTAAGACATTTTGCTCTGTTTGAGTCAGACCATAAGGGCTAGAGCTATCAATGTTACCCGCACCATACACAGAGGGTTCACCTGAAAAGAGGAGAGATGTACCTACTATAATCCCCATTAAAATTATTTTTTTCATAGTTATTTAAACTCTACCCTTCTATTTTTGGCAAAACATCCACTTGAAAAGCTTGTGCTACACTCAGGAGCGCTCTCCCCCATACTTACCATCGTAATATTTGAGGCTTTTACCCCTCTGTTTATTAGTGCTTCTTTGGCGGATTTGGCTCTTCTTAAGCCCAATGCATAGTTATACTCATCTGTACCAGAAGCATCACAATGCCCCTCTACACGGACTCTTCTTCCATTTTTCTTCAATATCTTTGTATTGGTAATAATCTTGGGAATATTATCTGCCGAAATCATATACTTATCCACACCAAAATAGATGGTTTTCATACCATTGGTTGAGCCATTATAGTTGTTATTGTTTTGTGCATACCCTGTGCCACTGTTTGCACCATCTTGCGTATAGTTTCCATACTTGCCACTACCATAAGGATCCACATTGTCATAAGTAGAAGTAGTACCATTCAAACTTGTACCAGAATTTCCTGTTCCTGTGGATGAACCAATAATCGTACCTGTCCTAGAACCTGTTGCTCCTATACCTTTTGTTTTAGGGTCAAGCTCAACTACTTTCTTTTGTGCACATCCAACTGTAAAAACAGACAAAGTAACCGCGGTCGCTAACATTAAAATCTTTCTCATACTATTTCCTTTTTTATTTTTAGTAATGACTATTAATAATTATATCTAACCAATATTAAATATTAATTTTTTACTAAGATTACCAATCAATAGATTGAATTCTTCCATTCATCATCTTATAAAGAGCATTCTCTTTGGTTGCGAGATTCATATACCCTATGGTGTTGCCACCTCCTTGTTGTTTTATATAAAGAACTACTTTACCATTGGTAGAGAAACGTGGAAAATTATTTCTACCATTTGAGGTCAAAGGACGTACGTACGAGCTATTAGCTGTTCCTAGATAGACATTCACACTTGAACCCTCTTTGACAGAGTAGAGTATATTTTGTCCATTGGCATCACATGAGCTATTGTTCGCTCCATAATGTGCTGCTTTTGAGACAGAAGAGGAGCCAATAGCTTTCGTATATATATTTGCTTTTCCTGTACGGTTAGATACAAAAGCGATATGACTCTCATCACCCAAATATCTAGCATTTACATCAATGCCTCTGAAGGTTGTTAACTTTTTTTTAGAACCACTGTTCACATTGTACTCATAGATATCTGTCTGTGCATTGGGTGCCATGGTCAAAAGAAGTCGTGAACCATCTGCACTCACATCTGAGCATACCAACATTCCCTCAGAAGAGATAACTTTTTCTCTGCTACTAGAACGCATATCCACTTTATAAAGTGTAGGTAAACCACTGTTATATGAGGTATAATAAAAAGCACTCTGTTCAGAATTCGCCCATTTTGGAAAAAGATTTAACCCTCCACTTAAAACCTTATTAGCAAAATTTAATGTATAATCAGCAATCCAAATTTGACTCGCTCTGGAACCCACATATTTAGAGAAGATGAGATATCGTTTCATCCATGAGATATCATCATATCCCAAAGCATTGTTGATATCCACAATAGCATTATGAGCTAAAAAAGGATAACGTTTACTACCATTAATCCTATATCCTTTTGCCAATACTACTCTATTTTCAGATACCAAAACCAATTTTATATCCAATTTCCTACCCGATGAAGAGTAAGAGTATTTCAGCACATACTCTCTACTATGTAACTCAGGGGGCAACATTGCATTCTCAAAACTCCCTTTTCGAGAGGTTTTATCCACATTAAAATGTCCTGACATCTTAATATCATTGAGAAGCAATGAGAACATTTTTGAGTGATTTGAGCTACTATTTGCAGTGGTAGAATCCTCTATAATGGCAATACTAGCCTTCGAGTCCACATCTTTTTCAATCGTCAAAACAGCATCTACTGCCAAAAGATTAAATGTCAATAGTAAAAAACTAATAATGTATCTCATAAATCTCTGTTGCATGGTTTTCCTTTAAATATTTGATTTTAAACTTAATTGAAATTTTATCATAAGAAATATAATTTTAGCAATTGAATGTAGAAAGAACGTGGAAGCCTTAAATTAACTAACTAGTTTGCTTTAAAATGAACTGTAATCACATAATCACTTGACTTATCATGTCTTCCTAGTCCCATACGATTTAATTGAGCCAAAAACTCTCGTAATCCTGCACTAAGACTGCCACTGGTTGTTCGTGTAATAACATACCTAAACTTTCCATTATTACGAATGGTTAACTTTATGGTAGCACTGTTTCCTTTATAATTACTCTGCGCAGACCAGTTATTAAGATGTCTCTTAACCCTTGCAATATATGCATTTTTAACTCCACTCTCTCTATTTCTATTGGAGGTTCTTCCACTCTGATGACTCTCTCTTATTCTATCAGCTACACTACTACTATGACGTACCCTACTTGGAGGCTCTTTAATATGTGTTCTTTTGGGTGGGGTTGAGTGGGTACTGACCGAAGAGAACAAATCTTGTGAGCGTTGGCTTCGACGATGCTCCTGATCTCTTTTAATACGTGCCTGTCTCTCATGCTCTTTAGCTCTCTCTGCTCTTTTGGTTGCCTCTCTCTCCTCTTCTATACGAGCTTGTCTAGCTCTCTCTTTGACTGCGTTATCTTTTTTAATTCGAGCTTGTCTAGCTCTCTCTTTGACTGCGTTATCTTTTTTAATTCGAGCCTGTCTAGCTCTCTCTTTGACTGCGTTATCTTTTTTAATTCGAGCTTGTCTAGCTCTCTCTTTGACT
>JALTGP010000259.1:41557-50968 GCA_027076905.1 Campylobacteraceae bacterium
TTTTTTAATTCGAGCTTGTCTAGCTCTCTCTTTGACTGCGTTATCTTTTTTAATTCGAGCCTGTCTAGCTCTCTCTTTGACTGCGTTATCTTTTTTAATTCGAGCTTGTCTAGCTCTCTCTTTGACTACTTTATCTTTTTTAATACGAGCCTCTCTTGCTCTCTCTTTGACTGCGTTATCTTTTTTAATTCGAGCCTGTCTAGCTCTCTCTTTGACTGCGTTATCTTTTTTAATTCGAGCCTGTCTAGCTCTCTCTTTGACTGCGTTATCTTTTTTAATTCGAGCTTGTCTAGCTCTCTCTTTGACTGCGTTATCTTTTTTAATTCGAGCCTGTCTTGCTCTCTCTTTGACTACTTTATTTTTTTTAATACGAGCCTGTCTTGCTCTCTCTTTGACTACTTTATTTTTTTTAATACGAGCTTGTCTAGCTCTCTCTTTGACTACTTTATTTTTTTTAATTCGAGCTTGTCTAGCTCTCTCTTTTGCCTTCTTCTCTTTAGTTCTATCCCGTAGTTTTCTATCTTTTTTAGGAGGAATTTTCACTTTAATAGGTGTTTTTAGATGTGTTTTTATAGGTCTCTTTAGTGGAACTAGTGGAGGAGTAATAGATACAGGAGGTTTGGCTCTGTGGGCATTACTCTTTTTTGAACTTTTATTAATCACCCTTTTATTACTATTAACAAGTGTGACCGTGACCCTATTGGAGTTCTCCTCCACATAGTTTTTGGCTTTCTCTTCATGTCGATTATAGTTTAAGAGGACAATATAGATTAGGAGAAAATAGATTAGAACAGCAGCAATACCTGAAATAATTTTTTTGCCATTAAACATCTCTTCTCCTTTTTTTAACATCATATAATTTTATAGTGTTAAAAGCGATGCTTTTTTAAACCCGCTCTGTTTGACTATTTTCAAAAGATAGATAACATTTTCATAGGCAATTGTCTTGTCAGCATTGATAAATATTGCCTGTTCTTTATTCAAATCACTTGTCTTTAGCCGAAAACTATCAGGAAAAGTCTCCAACGTATAGACTTCATTTTGATAATGGATATTTAACTCTTTGTCTATCTCAACCAAAAGCGTCTTTTTATCCGACACCTTAATCGACTGAGAACCATCAGGCAACTCTATCTGCTCTTGGTACTGCATTACAGGAATCGTAATCATAAAAATTGCCATTAGTACCAACATCACATCAATCAAAGGGGTGATATTCAAATCAGGGTCATCATCCCACGCATACATCACTAACCTTTCTGAGAGAGAATTAAATCAGCTTGACTCTCTATTAATAGATTAAGCTCATACGCTTTTCGTTTCAAAAGTAGATGAAAAGTATATGCCACCGTTGCCACAGCAATTCCCGCAGCCGTTGCCACCAAGGCCTCAGAGATAGCAGGAGCCACAATCGCAATAGAAGAGCCTTTTTGAGTTCCAAGAGAGGAAAAGGTCTCTAAAATTGCTACAACAGTACCAAAAAGCCCCACAAAAGGAGAGGTAGATGCGATAATAGAAAGTCCCGTAAGACCCGATGTTGCATCTTTGATAGCAAAATTTTTAGCAGCTGAAAATATCGCTTTGTTTGGGATTAAAACCTTATTTAGATGTTCAAAAAGCAATGAATCATCTGAAACAGTTTTTTTGCGTCCAGAGTAGATTCGATTGAGTGAACGTGTCTCAATGGTTATTTTACTTCGTATAGAGAAATACCTATAAATATAAATCCAAAGCACAATAATTAAGTAAACAGAAAGTAAGGACAATACAAAAATAGTAATTGCCGAACTCTTATCCATATAGTTCTGAAGTATCTCTATCATCTTTTTTTATTTCCTTTTTTGACTAGATGAATAGTAACATAAAATAGCCAAATTTAATCTTTCCTATCACTTTTATTCGCCTGAATATAGATAGAAAGACCAATCATCAAGGCAGTTACTCCCCCAATAAGATAAACCGCATAGAGCAGTTTGCTAGGGTCTGTTAAGGCAAATTTGAAGACTAGCATCAAAGATTCAATGGAGAGAGCGATGATAATTGAGCCTAAAAATCGTATCATGGTTTGGTGTCCGTCGCCTGAGTTTTCGTTTTTCTCTTTTCCTAGTACCTCCTCTTCAAATATCGCTTTTACCAAGTCAAAAATAGCCAAAGAGAGGGTAAGTAGAATGGTGGCCTTGAACATCTCGTTGATATCAATGGAGTTAAAGTGTAGTCCTAGACTAAAGAAACTGGATATACCTTTTAGGAATAGAAGCAGTGCTACCATGGCAAGAGCAACTGAGAATGCACTGTATACTATTTTTGAAAATTTCCCAAAAGTAGAGTCGATAGAGCTTGGGTGTATCATATTTAATATCTCTTTTAACTCAATATCTGCACAGATAATAAACATCAAATTATCATCTTCATCATAAACAGGAAATGATGTTGTAACTACCATTTTATTGGTTCCCAATGAAGGATAAGGGTCAGTCAATACACACCGATGCTCCTGTATGGTCTTATAGTAGTATGCCCTATCGCTTCGGTCTGTGCCTATTGCACAACTACTAGAGAGTTCTGCACTGTTTAAAATCTTACCTTTCTTGGTAATCATCTGTCCTATTTGCTGACCATTTGCATTTAGAATATAAAGCACATCTGCTTGGGGGAGGCTCTCTTTTAATGTGGTTAACTGATTCTCTATAAAACTATCAGCATCTGCTTGAAAATTTGTTAATGAGACATTTCTACTCATTATATAACACAGATAAGCTCTTGCTTTGGTTCGGACTGATGCGTACTCTTGTATCTCTTTTATTACCATCTTCTACTTTTCTCCTATTATTTATATTATTGTTATTGTAGTATTGATATCTTAAAAAATATCTATTTATTTAGAAGATATTAAAAAATAATTTAAAAATTAAATTAAAAAATAATATTAATTTGATATAATCAGATTATCATAAAATAAAATAAAAAGTATTATCATGAAAACATCAAACAAACTTATCACCATTAGTTCTCTTCTTGCAACGATTATTATGGTCTCCATATTAATATACAATTTTTTTATCGCCTACGAAGCACTCCCGCAAGGTAAGATGAATGAAGAATTTTTGAGACTAGGAATGGCTACACTCTTCTCCGTGCTTCTTTTTTTTATTATTTTATATCTTATAGTCCATCAAAATAGAATCATCAAAGCTCTCTTTGAACAAGAAGAGCTAATATGGAAGGAAAAAATAGAGAAAGAGAATGCTAAAAAGGATAAAAAGAAACCAAATAATTTTCTAGCCAATATGTCACACGAACTTCGTACCCCTCTTAATGGAATTTTAGGCTTTACTGATATACTAAAAGATACACAACTTGATAAGGAACAACAAGAGTTTGTCTCTATTATCCAAGACTCCTCTAATAGTTTACTGCATATAGTTAATGATATATTAGATTTTTCAAAAGTGGAATCGGGTAAAATGGAGCTGGAGAGTATTCCTTTCAACCCTATTGAGAAGTTTGAACTCACCATTGAATCCTACAGTGCTAAAGTAGCTCAAAAAGGAGTAGAATTAGGACTTTATATCGACCCAAAACTACCAACCATTATTATGGGAGACCCAACCAAACTTTCACAAGTAATCCTAAATCTACTTAGTAATGCCATTAAATTCACCGACCAACAGGGATTGGTTAATATCTCCGTAGAGAAAACTTCAGAGACATCAAAAGAGATTAATGTTAAATTTTCGGTCAAAGATTCAGGAAAAGGAATCGCCGAGGATAGAATAGGTACTATCTTTGAAGCATTTTCACAAGCTAGTGTAAGTACCAATAGAGAGTTTGGTGGTACAGGATTGGGACTTACCATATCAAGTCAATTTGTTGAACTTATGGGGGGTAAACTGGAGATAGAGAGCAAAATCAATGAGGGAACAACCTTTTTCTTTACTATAGGATTAAAAAAACCTGCCCACTCCAAAAGTAAAATTATCTTTTTAGATTTTAAACAAAATATAGGGTATGTAATTCCAAAAGATAAAAATCCCTACCAAGAGATTGATAAAAACTTAGAGATATATGTCGAACATACAGGCTCTAAGTTTAAGACCTATTATCAAGAGGATATTTTTAATCTTAAAGAGTCAGAACTACCAGATATTCTATTTATCAACCATAGATATACCCAAGAGGAGGAGTTGTTAAATAGATTTTTAGCACTAAAAACAAAAATTGTCCTTATCACCTGTGCGGATGGTCAAAAAATCTCATCACTCTCTAAAAGTGAAATAGATAACTTTATCTTTAAGCCCATTAATTTATCAAAAATATTAAAAGTATTAAAAGAGACAAAAGAACATATCACCAACAAGGGTGTTCCTATAATAGAGTCTATCCCAAAAGAGACAGAATATAAAGTAAAAGAGGTTCAGAAAAAAGAAGCTCATCAACAAGAGATATCTAAAATGGAGATACTTATTGCAGAGGATAACCTTATTAATCAGAAACTACTAATCAATGTCTTAAAAAATCTAAATGTAAACGTTACTTTGGCAAACAATGGCTTTGAAGCATTTAATCTCTACAAACAAAACTCTTACCAAATGGTGTTGATGGATATTCAAATGCCCATCATGACAGGAACACAAGCTACGAAAAAAATAATTGAGTATGAAAAAGAGCAAAAAAGAGTACATACCCCAATTATCGCTTTAACAGCTAATAATTTACCAAGTGATATCACCAACTACCTAGAGATTGGGATGGATGGATATCTCAGTAAACCAATCCAGTTAATAGAGTTACAAATGACTCTTGATAAGTATCGTGTTCAAGAGAAGAAAAATATCTCAAAAAAAAATGTGCTTCTTTATAAAGAGACAGAGGTTGCAGGAAAAATCTACTCTGCCATGTTGGAAAATTTTGGGTATAACGTAGACACCTACCACTCTGAGGAAGATTTTAGAGAACAACTTACCAATGATAAGTATCAACTTATTCTATTTGATACCAAATTTTCTGACTCTATAGATGATATCGACTCAACAATTACCTTGATACAAAAATCAAATGCCACCCTGTTTGCATTTACAAGCAATAATAAATACAAAGCATACTGTAATATTCTAAATCCTAAAAGCTATGGAGATGAGCTAAAAAGAAGTTTAGAAGAGGTCGGATAATTAAGGAGGCTTTTATGCTATAATTTGATAAAAATAAGAAATAGGAAAAAGTAGATGAAAGCAATTAAATTTATTATTAAAATATCAATTTTATTAGGTCTACTCTATTTATGGGTAAACTACAATAATGACAAAATGGCAAAAGAGGCATCCTCCCTTCTCTATAGCGATATATCAAAAGTACCTGCCAAAAATGTGGCATTGGTCTTAGGAACAACAAAGTTTCTAAAGGGAGGAGGTAGAAACTACTTCTATAAATACCGAATAGATGCCACCGTAGCACTTTTTAATGCAAAGAAAATAAGAGCCATTGTGGTCTCAGGAGATAATGGCTCAAAAAATTATGATGAGCCAACTACCATGCATGATGATTTAGTAGCACGAGGCATCCCCTCCAGATACATCACCATTGATTATGCAGGGTTTAGAACACTTGACTCTATCATAAGAGCAGAGGCGATATTTGATCTAAAAGATTACATTATTGTTTCACAACAGTTTCATCTAGAGAGAGCTATCTATCTCGCTCATGCCAAAGGTCAAAAAGTAATAGGTTTTATCGCCAAAGATTTCAAAAATACCATCTGGGCTAAAAGGATGGAGCATCGAGAGCTATTGGCAAGAGCCAAAGCTTTTTTTGATGTCCATTTAGGTGTTGAACCTAGGTTTTATGGAGATAAAGTCAAGGTTAATTACAGATAAATTAAAGGGGATATCTTAACCTAAGTTTGCACCCAAAGAGCAATCTTCTATCTTATTGACGCGACCTGTGTGTCGCCCCCCTTCAAACTCAGTTTCACAAAAAGCATCTATCATGCTTTCAACAACTCCTTTTCCTACCACACGTTCACCAAAACATAAGATATTGGCATCGTTGTGTGCTCTGGTTGCCATAGCTGTGTAGGCATCATGACACAATCCAGCTCGAATACCTGCTACTTTGTTCGCAGAGATTGAGATACCAATTCCTGTACCACAAATAAGGATTCCAAAACTCCCTTTGTCTGCTACAACGGCATCGGCACATTTTTTGGCGAAGTCTGGGTAGTCAACTCTATCAGCAGAGTCAGGTCCTAGATCAATAATCTCATGTCCTAGTGTTTGCACATAATCTTTGGTAAACTCTTTTAGGGCGTATCCTGCGTGGTCGGTTGCAATATAAAATCTCATACTCTCTCCTTAATATCTTGGTTTATCATGTTGAATATCCTCTACAAAGGTTCCCACTCTGTCCCAACGTACTTTTTTGCTCTCATTGTCCCATGAGAAGTAGATAAACCAAGGCTTTCCTACGACTAAACTATAGGGAACTGTTCCCCAAAATCGACTATCATTTGAATTGTCACGGTTATCCCCCATCATGTAATACTCATCTTTGGGTACTTTTCTATATAGTGCATTTATCTTTTTCCCCTCTGCATTATGATAGACAGGAGATTCTAGATTTTTTACATAGATAGGTGACATATCAATTCTGTCTGTGTTGGAAAGAAGAATAGCAAATATATTTCCTTGAACTCCTGGGGCATACTGAATACCTGGATACTTCTCTTTGTAGGGGTTATCTACCCACAATCTATCGTTAAAAGTATGTATTTTTTCCACAGGATAATGATTTTTTATATATTCATCTCCCTCAGAGAAGTGAATGAAAAGATGCTTGTTGATGTAAATTAACTCATCTCCACCTGTGGCAACACAACGCTTAACATAGTGAATTTTTGGATTTCCTGGAAATCTAAAGATAACAATATCTTCACGTTTTGGTTTTGACCCCTCTATAAGGTGACCATTACTGTTAAAATCAGGAAGAAGAGGTATCTCTATCCAAGGAAGTCGAGGGATAGATATTCCATATGAGAACTTTTTAGCAAATAAAAAATCACCTATCTGCATGGTTCTCTTCATCGAACCTGATGGAATCACAAAAGATTGCACCACAAAAAATATGAGAAAGAGAACAATAATAATTGTTCCTACCCAAGAGCTAGAAAACCGATAAAATGCTTTAAGAAATTTCATTATATTTTCTCTCCAAACTGTTTTGCTGAGTGTAGTGTATTTTCAAGAAGCATCGCAATGGTCATGGGACCTACCCCACCTGGAACAGGGGTAATATAGGAGCATTTAGGAGCAACATTTTCAAAATCTACATCCCCAACCAATTTACCACTCTCAAGACGATTAATTCCAATATCAATCACAATCGCCCCCTCTTTTATCATATCCTCTTTGATAAGAGAGGGAACACCTACCCCAACAATTACAATATCTGCTTTTCGTGTATGTGAAGCCAAATCTTTGGTATGGATATGGGTCACGGTTACTGTTGCATTTTTGTTAAGAAGTAGAGATGCCATCGGTTTACCAACAATATTACTGGCCCCAACAACCACC
The DNA here is from genome assembly GCA_027076905.1 of Campylobacteraceae bacterium. Lineage (GTDB taxonomy): Bacteria > Campylobacterota > Campylobacteria > Campylobacterales > Sulfurovaceae > UBA1140. The sequence goes on from JALTGP010000259.1 coordinate 49,123, forward strand.
ACATCTTTCCCCTCTAGCTCTATCTCATACTCATCAAACATCTTCATAACACCTAACGGGGTACACGCCACAAAGCTATCAAGGTTTGAGACCATGCGACCAACATTATAGGCATGAAACCCATCCACATCTTTAACAGGGTTTATCACTTCGAGCAATCTATTGGTATCAATATGGCTCGGAAGGGGTAACTGTACTAAAATACCATGAATATGAGGATTTTTATTCATCATCATAATAATATTAATAATCTCATCTTGCGTAATGGTATCGGGCATTTTATGAGCGATGGAGTAGAAGCCCACATTTTTACACGCTTTCTCTTTCATCGACACATAGGCGTGACTAGCAGGGTCATCCCCCACAATCACCACTGCCAAACCAGGAACCATATTTTTCTCTGTTTTGAGTATCTCTACTTCAGATTTAACATAATCTTGAACTTTTTTAGATAACGATTTTCCATCAATAAGTTGCATTCTTTTCACTTTTGGCTAATTTTTTGATATTATATCAAAAAATCTTTATTCATAGGTATTTAAAATTGTGAAACAGCTATTACTTATTCTACTTCCCCTCCTACTCTTATCTAATGAAAACACCCAAACCAAAGACGACAGTTTTCTCTTAGAGGTGGAGTATGGAAAAATGCTCTATAAAAACCCCCGCGGGATATCCTGTGCAAAATGTCACGGAAAAGAGGGAGAAGGTGGTGCTAAAATAGCCAAATATTATGATGTCCATAAAAATCCAAAAATCTTAAAAGGTCTCAATATCTTAAATTTCACCCTCAAAGAGCTAACTGCTAGTCTCAAAAATGAGTACCGAAATAAAAACCATAAAAAAGTCAAGCATAAAATCATGCCAATGTATTACCTGACCGATAAAGAGACCCATGCTATCTATACCTATTTAAAACAGGTGAAAGGTAGTGTTCCGATTCTGTAAACCCCAACAACCCCTCAATCAACTCTTGTGGGGTAGGAGGACACCCCTTAATATGATAACTCACAGGTAAATCAACCCCTTTAATGGCAAAGGTCTTTTCAAACACCCCTAAATCTTTGGTACAGTCGCCAATGGTAATGACCCATTTTGGAGAGGGAACTTGCTCGTAAGCGTCCCAAACATGATGATACATGTTGGCTGTCATCACACCACTTACCAACAACACATCGGCGTGTCTTGGAGAGGCAACAAAAGAGATACCAAGTCGCTCCAGTGCATAATAAGGGTTGGAAAGAGCGTTACACTCTGCTTCACAAGCGTTACAACTGCCACTGTCTACCATTCTAATGGTTAGGCTTCCTGAAAAACGTTTTTTGATGGCTGATTTTAGCTCTTTTTGTTCATCTGTTAGTTCATTCGTTTCTGTTACTAAACCTGTTTTTGCTCGTTTGTACCAAAATTTTAACATCTTATAAATCACTCCCTGCATAGCTTAAGTCAAAACTTTTATTGATTAGTGGAAAATCGGCAATAATATCTTTGTAGATGGTGGTGTGAAACACCTGCCAATTGATAAACGATGGGTCTCTTACCACCATTCTTTCAACCACACCATTTTGAATGTTTAGGTAGAGAAATAGCTCTCCAATACTGCTTTCGACACGGCTCATATACTCTCCATCGTTAAAACTTTTAAATTTAAACTGCTCCTCCTCTTGGTGGGTGAAAGCTTCTATCATGGTTATGGAGTTGTATATCTCTTGGATTCTTAGCCTAAATCGGTCGGCGACTTCTCCTTTTTTACCCAATTGCATTTGGTAACCATACTGCTCATGCCAACGATTAGTAGCTCTTTGGTCAACAGCAATGCCACTGGCTCGTGCTACTAAACCGACTG
>JALTGP010000260.1 GCA_027076905.1 Campylobacteraceae bacterium
ATAATTTTTTACCATGTGTATTCTCGTATCTATTCCCACCGAGACGAGGGGAACAAGAGAAATTAATTTCTACAAATCACCTCATAACGCAAAATATGATAAAATATCCCTTAAATTTTATTAGCTAAAGGTTAGGCAATGAAAATGTGTGATGTATTGATAATTGGTGGTGGCCCTAGTGGTGCAATAGCAGGGGCTTCCTTGGCACAAAAGGGTTTCTCTGTAGAGATAATTGAAAAGTTAGATTTTCCTAGATTTGTGATTGGAGAGTCACTTTTGCCCCATTGTAATGCTATTTTAGCAAAAAATAATCTATTAGATACAATAATAAAACAGGAGTATATGTTTAAGCCTGGTGCAATTTTTGAAAATGAGCAAAAAAAGTATGAAAGATATGATTTTAGATTTAATATCGGAGAGGAGTATAACACCTCTTTTCAAGTAAAAAGAGAGGAGTTTGATGATACGCTTATAAAAGGAGCTAAATCTTTTGGAGCAACTATTCATCATGGTGTTGAGGTGATTGGATATAACCAAAATGAGAATATTATTACTGCTAAAAATAGAGAGGGAGAAGAGGAGCAGTACAGAGCTAAATTTGTACTTGATGCTTCTGGATATGGTCGTGTATTGCCACAACTTTTAGATCTTGAAGTGCCATCAGAACTTAAACCTAGAAAGGCGATATTTACCCGTATAGAAAATGATATCCGAGCTGAAGGTGAACTTGTAGGGTACATTACTATTTTTATTCATGGAGACAATGATGCATGGATTTGGGTTATCCCCTTTGCTGATGGAACAACCTCTGTGGGTGTGGTGTGCGAAGATGAGTATTATGATAATATGAACCTGACCACTGAGGCATTTTGGGACTATATTATCTACAATGATGTTAATGCTAAAGAGCGATTTAAAAATGCTAAAAAACTTCAAGAGGTAGTCAAAATAGATGGCTACTCATCAAATGTTAAAACAATGCATGGAAAAGGGTTTGCATTGGCAGGAAATGCAACCGAATTCCTAGACCCTGTCTTTAGTTCGGGGGTGACTTTGGCACTGGTAAGTGGTGATATGGCAGCTGACCTCATTGCCCGTGAGCTAAATGGGGAGAAGGTAGATTGGCAAACCGAGTATCAAGATGAGATGATGATAGGGGTCGATGTCTTTAGAGAGTTTGTCTTGGCATGGTATGATGGGCGACTTCATGAGATTTTCTTTTCCCAAAATAAAAAAGAGATGTTTACTCGCTCTATTAGCTCAATTTTAAGTGGCTATGTATGGAATAAAAAGAATGTTTTTGTAGAGAACTCCAAAGAGAAGATAGACTTACTGATAAAGATGATAAATGCAGAAACTGACTAAAAATTTTTATGGTGCAAAAGAGCTAGATAGAGAGAGTTGGGAGGTGACGTTTACCGATGCTTCGCATCCTGTTTTCAAAGCTCATTTTGAAGATTATCCGTTAGTTCCTGCTTTTCTACAGATAGATATTGCAGGAGAGATTCTCAATAAAGAGTTAAGTAAAATAGAGCGATGTAAGTTCAAGCTTCCTATCTTGCCCAATGATATTGTGGTCTATAAAATAGTAAAACAGATAGAGAACAAGTATAAAATTAAAATTTTTAAACAAGACAAAGAGGTTAGCGAACTAAGGGTTGTGTATTAGATGAAAAAAATATTGGTATTATATTACTCTCAAACAGGTCAGTTAACTAATGTGGTAAAATCTTTTACAGCACCACTTCAAGCCGATGAAAATCTCGAAGTGATTTATCAAAATATAGAACCCAAAATACCTTATCCTTTTCCATGGGGTTACTTGGAGTTTTTTGATATTTTTCCTGAGTCGGTCTATATGAATGGATGCCCAATTAAACCGTTTGATAATGTCAAGGAGAATGATAAATTTGATTTGGTAATTTTAGCTTATACCATTTGGTTTCTCTCCCCCTCCTTACCGATATCGGGATTTTTAAACTCCAACTATGCAAAACTGTTAACAGATACCCCTGTTATTACCCTTATTGCCTGTAGAAATATGTGGATAATGGCTCAAGAGAAGGTAAAAGTAAAACTAAAAGCAATAGGAGCAAAGCTTATTGACAATGTGGTACTTATCGACCAAGGTGGAAATCTTGCTACTTTTATAACCACACCAAGATGGATGTGGACGGGAAATAAAAATGCTATTTTAGGGCTTCCAAAAGCAGGAGTTCATCCCGATGAGATTAAAAATGCTTCACGATTTGGTATGGCTCTAAGCGATGCGTTGGCGAATGATTTAGAGAAAAAAGAGAAACCACTTTTAAAAGGATTAGAGGCTGTAAAAGTAGATAATAGCTTGGTAGGAACAGAAAAAATAGCCCATAAAAGTTTTAAAATTTGGGGTGGATTAATCCAAAAGTTTGGAACAACAGGGGATAAAGCCCGAATCCCTATCTTGGCACTCTATTTTCTATTTTTACTCTCATTAATTGTCATTATCGTGCCACTCAATACCATTATTAAGCCGATTTTTAGAAAATTAAACCGTAAAAAAGTAGAAGAGGAGAGACTCTATTTTGAAGAGCCATCAGGTTCAGAGAAAGAGAGAGTAAAGGAGTATATGAGTGAATAGTGTTTATATAAATAAAATCGCAAAGTTTCTGCCCAATGAACCCATCCCCAACGACGATATGGAGCTGGTTTTGGGTCAAATCGGGGGAAAACCCTCACGCTCAAGACGTATTATTTTACGAAGTAATGGAATCAAACAGAGATATTATGCCATAGATAAAGAGCAAAATATACACTATAGCAATGCTGAATTAACTGCCAATGCCATTAGAAATTTAGACATAGATTTGGACTCAATAGAGACACTCTCTTGTGGAACAACCTTACCCGACCAAATCATGCCAAATCACGCCGTGATGGTGCATGGAGAGCTACAATCAAAACCATGTGAAGTGGTTGCCACATCAGGTATCTGTCTTTCAGGAATTACAGCACTCAAATACGCCTATCTCTCCATAAAAGCAGAGGAGTCCACCACTGCTGTTGCCACAGGTTCAGAGGTGGTATCTACCATGCTTCATGCCAAAAATTTCAACGCAGAGAGTACGTTTAATGAACTAGAGTTTAAAAAGCATCCCGAGATTGCTTTTGAGAAGGATTTTTTGCGTTGGATGCTAAGTGATGGAGCAGGAGCAATGCTACTCCAAAACAAGCCAAACCCCGATAGCCTCTCTCTTAAAATAGAGTGGATAGAGATTTTCTCTTTTGCTAATGAGTTTGAGACCTGTATGTACGCAGGGTGTGAAAAAATAGAGGGAGAGGTTAAGGGGTATCGCGAGTATTCTCCAGAGGAGTGGTTGCGACAATCTCTCTTTAGCATCAAACAAGATGTCAAACTCTTAAATAGTAATATTGTCAATATAACAGTCAAACGAACACTCGAAAAAACCGTTGAAAAACGAAAAATATCTGCCGATGAGATAGCGTGGTTTCTCCCCCACTACTCCTCTAAATATTTTGAACAAGAGGTCTATGAGAGTTTAATAGAAGCCAATTTTGAGATACCCAAAGAGAGATGGTTTACAAACTTAACCACATGTGGAAATACTGGTTCTGCCTCTATCTACATTATGCTTGAAGAGCTTTTCAATTCAAAGAGATTGGGCAAAGGTCAAAAAATCCTCTGTTATATCCCCGAAAGTGGAAGATTTTCAAGCTCATTTATGCTATTAAAGGTTGTCTAAGATGAGAGAAAATGAAGTACCACAAGAGAAAAACAAAACCCTAGATGGAAATAAAAAAGCCGTCTATGCTGTGGGAGCTGATGGCAACTACAAAACTGTCGCCTCTGATGGGTGGAATGCAGAAGAGATAGTCACCTCACAAGCCGTAGAGGAGTTTGAACGCCTTGCTGATGAGTCACTCAAAAAAGCTAAATCTGGCAAATCCTCTATGTTGGAGTATCATATGTACCACAACCGAATGGACATCTCTTTGCTCTCTCAAACCACAGGCTTCTTTCAATGGACAATCAAACGAGATTTTGAGTTCAAAAGATTTAGTAAAATCTCCCCAAAAAGAGCAGAAGTTTATGCTTCAGTGATGGGTATTGAGGTGGAAGAGTTGTTAGGGTAGGGAGTGTATGCTTTTTAGGACTATTTACAATTTCCCACCCCAGTGATTAAATCTGTATTCCTAACTTAGAAACATGAGCTTTAGATAAACCAAGATATTGAGTAATTTCAACTTGCTTATATCCATCTTTACTAACCCAAATAGCCCCCTTGACTCATTGTAGGGATTAAGAGTGCATTTTGGTTGGTCTCTCAAAGTGGATAAATCAAGAAAAAAAGAGGAAGCGATTGCTATAATAGCAAAAAAATATGCTAAGTACTTAGAGGATATTCTATGACAGTACCCTAAGCAGTGATTTAACTTTTATAATTTTTGGGAGTCTTAATGCAAGTAGTAGTAGATGGAAAGAATATTGGTTTAGCTAATATCTCTGATGCAAGTGGTGTGACATTGTCAACAAGTGAGGTATTTCAAGCGAGAGTCAACAGGTCACATGATTTTTTAATGGGTGAGATAAAAGATGGAAAACCTATCTATGGTGTGACCACAGGCTACGGAGAGTCTGGAAAAAACTATCTACTTTTTGAGGAATCCAAAACACTTCAAATTAATCTTTTTAGATTTCATGGGTGTGGTGTGGGTAAAAACCTAGACGAAGAGGAGGCTTATTATATGACGCTTATCCGTATGATTAGTCTCTCAAAAGGTTACTCTGGGATTAGTTATAATCTGCTCAAACGACTAGAACTTATGGTCAATGAGCGAATATTGCCTGTCGTGCCAGAGCAGGGTTCTGTAGGTGCAAGTGGTGATTTGACTCCTCTCTCCTATCTTGCGGCTGCCATTGCAGGTGAGCGTGAGGTCTACTACAAAGGGGAGATTAGAAGAACAAGCGAAGTCTATAAAGAGTTAGGAATAGAGCCATATGAGCTACAGCCAAAAGAGGCATTAGCGATTATGAACGGAACGGCAACCATGTCGGCAATTGCTACCAATAGCATTAAAAAATTTGAGAACTTTCTTCACGCCTACACTTCATTTATCGCAGGTATATTTGAGCTTCTTCATGCTGATGATACCCCACTTCAACCTCTTGTTCACGAGGTCAAACCATTTGAGGGACAAATCAATGTAGCCAAAGAGATTTTGGCAAAACTAGAGGGAACAAAGCTCACCCATTCAAGAGAAGAGCGGTATGATGATTTCTTTAACAATGATACACTCAATATCCAAGACAGATACTCTATTCGTTGTACCCCACAAGTGTTAGGTGTGGTGCTTGATAATCTCTCTGTCTCTAAAAAATGGATAGAAATTGAGATAAATGCTGTAAATGATAATCCTGTTATTGATGGAGATAACCGAAAAATCTACACCACAGGAAACTTTTATGGTGGATATGTGGCTCATGCTATGGATACGCTAAGAATTTCAGGTGCAAATGTGGCAGACCTTTTAGATAAGCAGTTTGCCATCCTAGTTGACCATAAATATAACCGTGGATTGGGTGAGAACCTAAAACTAAGTAATAAAAACTATTTTCATGGTTTTAAAGCGATGCAGATTACCCTAAGCTCTCTAAGTGCTGATGTGATGATGAATATCACTCCTGCCTCGGTCTTCTCACGTCCAACTGAGTCTATGAACCAAGACAAAGTAAGCATGGGAACTACTGCTGCCATTCATTTTAAAAATCAGTTGCCAAACCTTGAATTGATGTTAGCAATCGCCATGATAGGATTGGCACAAGCCGTAGATATCAAAGATAAAAAAGGCATCTCTCCTCATCTTGAAAAGATTTATAACACCATTAGAGCAGAGGTCGCACCACTCGTAGAAGATAGACGTATGGATTTTGATATTGCTAAGGTTGTGGAGCTTATTAACAGTGGGAGATTGGGATAATTTTTTAACGGTTATAACCTATTGATATAAATCATAAAATTATTTCAGAAAAGGTAGTATACTCCATTGATAAAACCTATCAAGGAGAACTATGATAGAGGTAAAAAATCTAACTAAAAAGTTTGGCTCAACTGTCTCATTAGATGATGTCAGTATTAAGTTTAATAGAGATGATGCTATTGCTCTTATGGGAGCCAATGGAGCAGGGAAAACCACGCTTATTCGCTCTATTCTAGGCTATTATCACCCTGATGGTGGGTCGGTTTTAGTGCGTGGGCTTGACCCAATAAGAGAGCGTCAAGAGGTGCTGAAACATATCGCTTTTGTGCCACAGCTTCCACCACCCATTAAGCTTAGTATTGATGAGCTTATTCAGTATATTGAGGTGAGTGCTGAGGTGAAGCGTGAGACCATTTTGCACTATGCCAATGAGATGAAACTTGATATTGAAACCAATATAAAGAAGTCATTTTTTAAACTAAGTGGAGGAATGAAGCAGAAGTTACTTATTGCTATTGCACTTTCTCAGGAGAGTGAGATTATTATCTTTGATGAGCCTACGGCGAACCTTGACCCCAAGGCTCGTGATGATTTTTATCGGTTGTTGGATGGAAAAGGAGAAGATAGAGTTTTGCTTTTTGTGACACATCGACTCGAAGAGGTAGAGTCTTTGGTTAATCGTGAAGTTTATATGGATTTGGGGAGAGTAGTTTCTGATGAGAGGATTTAGGTTCTGTTCGATAAAATCGAACCTACGGTTAATTTTTCTTTTTTTGGCTTCTCTTTTTTTAGTTTTTTTTGTGAGTTGTGACTCTTCTGAAACGAATAAGATAATCTGTCCAAAGTGCAGTATGCCCATTCCCAAATCAAAAGAGCAGAGTTCTCATCTCCATAAAAAAACCTATTTTGATGATATTGGGTGTCTTATCCTATGGACAAAAGAGCATCACCAAGAGCCAAAAGAGGCAATGGTCTTTACTAAAGATACCAAAGAGTATATCAAGGCTACGGATGCTTTTTATACCATCAATGAGCGAACACCGATGGGGTATGGTTTTACCGCCTATAAAAAGGCTCAACGAAAAAGTATCAAGTTTTATGAGGTGAAGCTACGAATGTTACGGGGTGAGCATATGGCAAACCCAAAAATTAGAAAACAGATATTAGGAGAGTAGATGAAAAATTTACGATTAATTGCTTTTTTGGATTTAAAAGAGTCTATCCGAGCCAAATGGTTTTTGGTTTACTCATTGGTATTTGGAGGGCTGATAGCTCTCTTTTTTATCGCAGGGGTGACTGAGTCACAAGTGATGGGCTTTAGTGGGCTTAGTCGATTACTATTGATGTATATTCAAATTACTATTATTATCTTGCCTATTTTTATTTTGATTACCACGGTACGCTCTATTTCAGGAGATAGGGACAGCCATGTTTTAGAGTATATGCTCTCTTTTCCTATCTCACTCAAAGAGTATTATTGGGGTAAGGTGATTGGGCGATTTATTACCGTCTATCTGCCTGTGATTTTTGCCATGATTATTGCTATAATCTATGGGGCTTTTAAAGGGGCAGAGATTCCTTGGGCGATATTTTTTCTCTATACGGGACTCTTGTTTGCTTTGAGTTCTGCTTTTTTGGGGATAGCTTTCTTTATCTCTTCGTTTGTCAAATCTTCAGAGGTCGCACTAGGAATAGCCTTTTTTATATGGATATTTCTACTAGCCTTTATAGATATCGCCCTGATTTCTTTGATGATGCAACAGCGATTTAATGAGGATTTAATTATAGGAATTGCGTTGATGAATCCTATGGAGATATTTCGGGTGGCAGCGATTTCGCTTTTTGATCCTGAACTCACCGTTATGGGACCTGTGGCATTTTATATTTTAGATACGATTTCACAAACACTATTTGTGCTGTTATCTATCGTCTATCCCGTAATCGTAGGTCTAATATTTTCATTTCTAGGGTTTAAGATATTCGCCAAAAAAGATTTGGTGTAGGGTGTGTTTTTCAATGCACCATCAAAATTTAACAAGGAGTCAAAAGATGAAAAAAACTGCCATAATATTTTTGATATTATCCTCACTCATATTTGCTTCATCAGAAAGTAATGAGACCAATGAGACAAATAGTTCAACATGGACAACAAAACCAATTACAAAAGTTTATACTATAGATTATGATAAAAACAGTACCTGTTTGGTACGACATTTTAAACTCTATAAAGAGCCAAAATGGGTTGCTAAAATAGAGATTAGAAATGGGAAAACGGTCTATTTTTCTAGCCCAAAATCCCTTTTTGAGTTCTATTATCGACCAGGGAAGTGGTTTGATGTGGGGGTGAAGAGTGAACGAGACTTCTCCAAGATAGTGGTGACTGATTATGAGACACTCAAATATATAGATGGAGAAAAGGCTTTTTATGTCTATGGTAGCCGTGCTATCTCTCCTGCTGGGGATGATTTGGTGGCACTAGAGACCAAAGAGAGTGCTGAGGCATTTGCCAAAAAATATGGTGGAAAACGGATATTTACCTTTGATAAGGTATCTGATGCGCTCATTCGACTTTTAAATGGAAGGATATAAGATGAAAAAACCAACACCGATAGATGAAGAGATAGTGCTTGACCCGAAACGATATATTGTCAGTGAAACTGATGAAAAAGGAAAAATTACCTTTTGCAATGACTATTTTATGGAGGTTTCAGGATATAGCAATGAGGAGTTAATAGGAAAGTCTCATAATATTGTACGTCATCCAGATATGCCAAAGGTGGTATTTAAACTGCTGTGGGAGACCATATCACAAGGTAAAAATATAAATGCTGTGGTAAAAAATTTGGCAAAAGATGGTCGATATTATTGGATATTTACAGAGTTTGAGAGTAGAAAAGATAGAGATACGGGAGAGATTATTGGGTATCATGCAGATAGAAAAAGTATTTCTGTTCATGTGTTGGAGATTATTGCCAATCTCTACGCTAAACTTTTAGAAATAGAAAAGAGTCAGGGCATTGAAGCGTCTGAGAAGTATCTAATCTCATTTCTAAAAGAGAAAGGCGATGATGTAAATTTTGCCAATATTATGGAAGAGATACATCGTTTTTATTAAAACTATTGTCTAAATCTATTTTTTAGCTTCAGTTTTTGTACTTTCATTTACATCTTTCGTTACATCGGTTGTGGCATCTTTAGCACTGTCTTTAATATCAGTTGCTGTATCTTTTACGGCATCTGCTGAGTCTTTTGCTGCATCTTTCATGTCTTTCATTGCATCTGTCCCTGATGTTATCATCTCTTTTGGTATGTCCATCATATCAGACATCATTCCTCCAAACATCTCTGCTGAAGAGATGGTTATCATTGAGGTTGTCAGTACGGCAATTAATGTAATTTTTTTCATATTTTTTCCTTAATCTGTTTAAATATGATTAAGTATAATGCTATAAACTAAAGTTAAGATTTAATATTTTAAAAAAGAATGATTAGATATGATTTTTATAAAATTAATTAATTATTAGATACATTTTTACTCACTTTTTCCTATAAGCTATTAAATATTTAATATATATTTTAATTTGTAAATTTAACACGTTTATTAGCTACTTTTATTTATACTAATCTTTACATTACTTAAACATAGGAGATAGAATGAAAATTTTAAAGTTATCATTGGCAATAGCTGTTGTGACAATACTTTTAACGGGTTGTACGCAACAAGCCCCAATTGATGTGTGGAAAGAGAAGAATATCACCAAGCCTGAACTTACTACATATGAGTTGAACACCATTGCGAACAAAATATATATGAATGAGACCTCTGGAAATCCAGATTATTTGATGTTTTGGTCTAAAAATGAGGTTTTTCCTTCATTGGGTATAGGTCACTTTATTTGGTATCCAAAAGGTGTACCTGAAAGATTTGACCAAACATTTCCTTCGATGATTCAGTACTATATTGATAACAAGGTTAAAATTCCAGCATGGCTGATTGCCGTTAAAGATACAGGAGCTCCATGGCCAAACAGAACAACATTTGAAAAATCCAGAAATGACCCTCAATTTAGAGAGTTAAAATATTTACTAATGAATACTAAAGCACTTCAGACAAAGTTCTTTTTTGAGCGATTAACTGCCTCAATTCCAGAGATAACTGATAATGTAGCTCCTCAGTACCGTGACCATATTGTTAAGAGCTATAATGCATTAGCTAAGACTAAAGGTGGATGGTATCCATTGATTGACTATATCAACTTTAAGGGTAAAGGAATTAAAGATACAGAGCGATACAACAATCAAGGTTGGGGATTGCTTCAAGTGTTACAGACAATGAGACCAGTAGGACCTGGATCAAATGCACTACGAGAGTTTTCACGAGCAGCGAGTGCTATTTTACAACGACGTATTCGAAACTCAGACCCTGCTAAAAATGAGAAACAGTGGCTTAAGGGTTGGATGAAACGAACAGGTGAGTATGCCACTTCAATATTATAGTTAAATGTTTATACTCTTGGAGTAGCCTTAACGACCACAGGCTATCTGTGGTCGTATTGTTAAGGAATACAAATTAAATAACTACTAAATTTCAAAGGCAACTAAACAAATATCTTTAACTCTAGTTTTCCTTGAATTACGGGGAGTAGTCCTGCGTCAAACTATAGCTAAATCTATTCGTTTATTTACCTATGAAAATTGGCATTTATTTAATTTGCATTCCTAAGCGTTTTTAATCTCTCTCTTTCTTTAATTCATTAAACCTCTATTTATATAATATAAATTGTTTGAAATTGTGATATACTTTTCTGTTCAAAAATATTATATCTATTAAGGAGGGTATATTGTATGGTGAGTATCAAATATTTTATACTGCTTTTGCTGTTTGTAGTGGGGCTTAATGCTCAAAAAACAGTAGAGGTAGATTTACGTAAGCAGAGAATATATGCAAAAGAGAATGGAAGAGTAGTTTTTATGGGGGCTATCTCTTCAGGAAAAAGAAACCACAGAACCCCCCGTGGAACTTTTAGAATTTTAGGAAAAAATAGGTTTCATCGCTCCAACCTCTATCCTCGACCGAGAGGAGGGGCAAAGATGCCCTATATGCAACGGTTGACTCATGGTGGTATTGCTATTCACCAAGGGTATTTACCTGGTTATCCCGCCTCACATGGTTGTATACGGGTCTCAAGAAGGACTGCTCAAAAGCTTTGGAGATGGACGCGAGTAGGAACAAAGGTGACACTTCATAATGGTAAACGAGTAAAATCTAAAAAGAGAAGATACCGTAAACGTAAAAAATATGTTAAAAAAAGAAGATATAGTAAAAAAAGAAGATTTAAACAAAAAAGATATGTTAAAAAAATTCTAAAACGAAGATATATTAAAAAAAGAAAATATAGACAAAAAGCCTATGTTCGAATTCGTCAATAACTAAGTACCTGCACCTTTTTCTTATCGTTAAAATATGTCATTTATTATGGTCAGGTACTTAAATCTGTAGTTCAAACACATTACTGCTGTTTCGGTAGTAATAGTGGAGATGATACCCCAAACGTTTGGCGATATTGTCAACGATATAGAGACCTAGTCCAAAACCACTCTGTCTCTTCTCCTCTTGGGTAAATGGTTCGAGATAGTAGGCAAGAGGATACTCTAAACTTTTCCCTTTTGAGATAACTTTAATTGAGCTTTTATTGGTTATTACCTCTACCTCTTCACCCTCTCCATATTTTAGTGCATTGTCTATCAAGTTCTTAAGAGCGAGTGTTAATAGCTTCTCATCTGTAATAAGTTTCTCCTCTTTTATTATTACCAAAACTCGATTTTTATCACACAGGAGTAACTCTAGGCTTCCATTGATAACATGATTCATATTGACCTCTTGGAGTGTTTTTTGGAAACCTTGGGTGGTGATATGCTCCACATAGGCAAGTTCATTAATAAGCTCGTTCATTCTTTCAAAGGCGTGAATCAGTGTTCTTTTACTGAGTCCATTCTCTATCATCTCCACGGCGATACGCCCTTTGGTAATGGGGGTTTTTAGCTCATGCATCATATTTCTCATAAAGAGGTTTTTTGACTCTAAAAGGGTTTTGATATGATGAATTGCATCATCAAAACTTTGACCAATTTGACCAATTTCATCTCTACTTTTATGGGTAATCTTGACATTCATATTGCCATTTGCAAACTCTAAAATCTCTCTATTAAGTCTTTTAAGGGGAGCAAGTTTTCTCATGGTCACGATATAGAAAAAGAGAAAGAGTAGGGCGATGAGAGAGGCGATAAATATAGTCAGTTCAACCCTAACCTCTTTGGAGTTCATATCTTTTAACATCATCTCTGTACCATAACGTTGAAGATAGATGTAGTTCGTGTCACCCACAGTGAGAATCTGCATACGCCCATAGACAGACTCTCCTTCAAAGATACTCTCTCCTTTACTTATAATAAGCTTACGGTTTGCCTTGATAGCAACAGGTCTGACACGTGAATTTTTATAAAATTTTTCCATGTCCTCATTGGAGGGGTTTAGACTAGCAGTAGATAGTAGGGCATTAGAGATAAGTTTGTATCGTGCAATTTGAGCATTTTTTTGACGCTCTTTATCCAGAGAGACAAAGGCAAAAAAAGCACCGATTAAGAGGCTTAATACCAGTGTAAAAAGGATATTTATAAAGAGATTAACTGATATGTTTTTCATACTTTTTCTGTAAGTAGATATCCTATGCCACGCACAGGTTTAATATAGCTATGTTCACTATTGATGGTTGATAGTTTGTGTCGAATACGTGAAATCATAACATCAATATTTTTAATAGAACTGTTGTCATCAATATGAACAGAGTCATAGAGAAGCTGTTCCCTTGATACAGCAGTATTTTTTTGGTTGATTAAAATAGAGAGAATATCAAATTCCGCAGCGGTCAGTTCGAGTAGTTTATTATCAAAAGTGATATTTCTAGCTTTGCTATTAAGTTCAAAAAGAGAACTATCCGTAGGTTCTTGTTGCCCTTGTGTTCGTCTAAGAATGGTCTTTATACGGGTAACAAGCTCTCTTGGGTCATACGGTTTTGGCATATAGTCATCTGCACCACGCTCCATGGCGATGACTTTATCGGTAATATCATTTCGTGCCGAGGAGATAATAATAGGGATATTGGAGTGTTCACGTATTTTAGGAATCACTTCAAGCCCATCAATTCCAGGCAGTGTGAGGTCAAGTATAATTAAATCAAACTCTTTTTGAGTTAACATAGAGAGACCAATATAAGGCTCTTCGGCAGGGGTTACATTGATATTGTATTGATTTAAATATTCACTTAAGAGTTGTGATAGTTCAGAGTCATCTTCAATCATTAAAATTTTTATAATAACAAATCCTTTGTTGTTTATATTTTTGATGATAACATGAGAGATGTTAAATTAAAGTAAAAGTTATAAATATCATCAACATTGCTCACGAGGGAGGTTTATTACAAAGGAGGCCTATAAATGTTCTATCAAGGGAGTATATAGTTATTCAGAAAGGAGTTTTTTATTATATACTTAAGTGTCTCGTGAACAATGTTGATGATACTTGTTTGTCTTAAGAGAATTATAGTAAAGTAGGATTAATCATCAACCAATGAAATATTAATGGATAGTTAATAGAGTTGTGATATACTTTAAAAAAGGAGATAGTATTGGCATATTGGAACCATATCTATGAACATTTTAATCCTGTTGCCCTTGATTTAAACTTTATTTCGTTGCATTGGTATGGAATTATGTATATTTTAGCACTGCTAACAGCATTGGGATTTGCAAAATGGATTATCAGAAGAGATAATTTAGATATTTCAGAGCTGTTGTTGGACAACTATTTTATATGGATAGAGATAGGCATTATCTTGGGAGCAAGAATATGGTATATTCTCTTTTATGACCCCCATCTGGACTACTATCTCTCTGCACCATGGCAGATATTTAACCCTTTTAGAGAGGGGGAGTTTGTCGGTATTCGTGGGATGAGTTATCATGGAGCAGTGGTAGGTGCGATTATCACTTCGTTGCTTTTCTCCATTCGACATCCTAATAAGATTTATAAACTCATAGATTTGGTTGCCCTCTCAGTACCTGTGGGCTTTGTTTTTGGTCGTATTGGAAATTTTTTGAACCAAGAGCTGGTGGGACGGGTCACGGATGTGCCATGGGGTATTTATGTCAATGGGACACTTCGACACCCCTCTCAACTATATGAGGCATTTTTAGAGGGAGTGCTTATTGCTATTATTCTCTATATTTATCGTAAAAAGAAGCCATTTGAGGGGGTATTAATTGCTTTTTATGGGATACTCTATGGAACCATGCGGTTTATTGCAGAGTTTTGGAGAGCCCCTGATGTACAGTTAGGATTTATCTATGGTGACTGGCTTACAATGGGGCAAATTCAAAGTTTGGTAATGATTTTTTTCTCTTTTTTGCTCTACTATCTTCTTTATTATCTTAAAATTATATTAAAATATTAATTAGTCATTTATTTTAATAAAGATATAATTAACTTGTATAAATAATATTTTTTGCAAAGTAAACGAAAGGAAATAAATGAAAAATATAGAATTATCAATAATTGCCCTAATAGCAATGGGAAACATGGTATATGCAGGAGGAGATATTGCTCCTGTGACCTATTACGAGACACATGATAATATGGAGGCTTCTGTAGCCTATGAGGAGATGGTGGTAGAACCTTCCACTTATAAAGAACCTACCTATGAAACTTATGAGCCAGTTTATACGCCTAAACCTGTCATTGTTGAATCCGTACCTAGTCCAAAACCAAAACCACTCCCTGTGGTGATAAAACAGCCTGTACCTATACCAGTTGGCTCTCCTAAGCATATCTCTCCTAGTGGTTTTTATGCTGGTTTAGGAATTACAGGTTCACGATACCAAAGCTCTTGTAATTGTCCAACAAATAGCAGTAGCTCTGCTAATCTAGGAGTCCAAAGTTCCACGAAGAAACAATCAGAAAAAGAGAATAATGTAGCATTGTTAGCACGTGTTGGTTATGATTTTAATCGCTATATTGGTCTTGAGTTTAGAGGAATGAAAACCATTGGAAGTAGCAGCAAAGCAGATATTTCACATATGGGTCTTTTCCTAAAACCAATGGTTCCCATAACAGATGGACTAAATGCATATGGTTTGGTTGGTGCTGCCAAAACAAAAGTCTCTGGCTATTATCAAAATGTAGATGCAGAGAGCTTATCACTTGGTGCAGGAGTAGAGTTTGATTTATCAAAAGATACGCCAAAAGAGGGTAGGTACTCTCGAAATTTTGATGGTCAAGGGGATCAAGAGAAAGGAATAGGACTTTTTGTAGACTATGAGAGACTTGTGGTCAAAAAAGACTCTCCCGATTTAGATACATTAAGTGCAGGTGTCACATACGATTTTTAATCGATTAAACTTTTATAATACCTTAGCCAAAAAAATATCTAAAATAGTAAAGTCCTATTTTTAGGGATTTGAAAAATTGGCTAAGGTACTGTTTTGTAGAGCTTATTTTTTTATATTGTAAAGTATCTTTTTAAATTATATCTATTTTTTAAGCTATTTATCCTGTATAATTTGAGCTATCTCTAATGCTCTCTCTTTTGCACGTTCAACATCATCATTAAGCACCAAGCTTACTGCCATTCTTCTGCCTATATGAGATTCAGGTTTTCCAAAGACACGCACAAAAGATTGTTCACTAAAGGCACTCTTTGGCACTTCTAATATAGGGGTTTTGCTCTCATTCTTGGCTTTATATGCTCCACACGCACCTGCTCCGTAAGTAGTATAGTCCAAAGGAAGACCAAGAATAGCTCTTATATGCAGTGCAAATTGACTTTGGCTTTGGGTGATGAGTGTTACCATTCCCGTATCATGAGGGCGAGGGCTAAGTTCTGAGAAGTAGACCTCCTCACCTTTGACAAAAAACTCAACTCCAAAGATACCACGACCACCTAGACCATCGGTAACGGCTTTGGCAATATCTTTGGCTTTTTGTAGAGCCTCTTCACTCATCTGCATCGGTTGCCATGATAAAATAAAGTCACCATCTTTTTGGATATGACCAATGGCATCACAAAAGACTGTTCCTGTCTCATTTCGTACAGTTAAAAGAGTAATCTCGTAATCAAAAGGGATAAACTCCTCAACAATAAGCTCACTAGCATCTCCACGTGCCTCTTTGGCTATCTCCCATGATGTGTCAATATCATCGGCAGTTTTGGCTATGCTTTGACCATGTCCTGATGAACTCATGACAGGTTTGATAACACAAGGGAAACCTATCTCTTCTCCTGCTGATTTAAGCTCGTCTAGGGTTTTTACAAACTTATATCCACTCGTTTTTACCTCTAACTCTTTTGAAGCAAAAAGACGAATATTTTTACGGTTCATGGTCTTGTTGACCGCCTCAGCATTGGGGATAACATGGTATCCCTTTGCCTCTACTTCAAAAAGAGCTTCGATTGATATTGCCTCTACCTCTGGTAAAATATAGGTAGGTTTCTCTTTTTCGATGAGTGCAACTACGGCATCTTTATCTTGCATATCAATAGCATAAGAGCGGTTAGAAACCAAGTGTGCAGGTGCATTTTCATATTTATCAACAGCAATCACTTCAATTCCCAGTCGTTGAGCCTCAATAGCAACCTCTTTGCCAAGCTCCCCTGAGCCTAAAAGCATAATTTTAGTAGCATCTTCTTGTAAAGGTGGTCTGAATATCATGGTAAAACCCTTATATAAAATAATGCTGTAATTGTAGCGAATAAATAGTTTTTCTTACTTTATTGAGAGAAATTTTATTCTTTTATGATAAAATGTAATTTAAATAAAATAATTAATTTTAAAGGATAAGATTTGAGAATGTTAAGTAGATTAAAAGAGGTTATGGGTAATCTTTTAGAGGCTGAGAGCAGTGAGAGAGATTATAATAGTGATGTCTATATTTTATTAAAAGCGATGGTCAACGCTTCCAAATCTGATGGTATAATTGATGAGATTGAGGAGAAAAGGATTATGGAGTTTATGGGTGATATGACAAATATGCAGAGGCTATTTGTCGAAAAAGAGATGAGAGCCTCTTTGGACATACAATCTTTTATAAAAGAGGTTCCAAAAGGGATGGAAAAGCAGGTCTACTATATGAGTCTCTTTGCGATTGACCTTGATGTGGCTTCTGAAATGGTCTATTTGGATACCTTATCAAAAGGGTTAAAGTTGACCAATGATGAGATTAATAATATTCATGAGAGTTTGGGTGCTATTAAATCAGCATAGTAGTTTTCGAAAGTATTAAAACCAAGTAGAAAAAATCTACTTGGAGAGTGGTAAAAGTCAGACGATTACAGTCTAGCTTCATATCTTCTAAGCATATAAAGTTTCTTAAGAATCTTTTTACGAGTAGCAATTTTCTCTTTTTTACGAGCTTCTGTTGCTGTTTCGTAGTGCTGTCTAGCTCTTGCTTCAGTAACGATTAAGTTTCTGTCACATTGTCTTTTAAATTTTCTGTAAGAGTCATCAAATGAATCTCTTTGTGATAGTTTAATTCCTGGCATATTCAAGCACCCCCTTCCTTATCAGATTTTCTATTTTACAAATAGAAGCGATAAAATCGTGCGAATTATACAGAAAAAATAATTATGTTTAGATGATTTATGGTAGAATGGGTTCAATAAATAACAAAGGTATCCTATGAAACTACGAAAACTCCATATAGAAGATTATAAGATGTTTAAAGATTTTGACATCTCTTTTGTAGATGAGAATGATGAGGCTTTGCCCATTGTTGTTTTGGCTGGAGTTAATGGGAGTGGGAAGACTTCGCTTTTGGAGTTTATATCTGAATGTGCTTTTGAAAATGACTTAGAAAAAAATTTTATTGAAGTTGATATGGTAAACATTTATCAAGATATTAAGTTGACAAGAGAAGTCTCTTCAAATAAAGATTTGATAAGTATAGAGGAGAATGGTATCAATGCAGATATTTTATATCTACAAACATATACAGACTTAAGTGATATAAAAAATTTTCTTCCTAAATATATAGAATCCATGGTTTACGATAAAGGTATAGCTCCTTTTGATGCCTATAAAGAGTTGAAAGAGTATATTAATATAATTTTTCAAGATTTAGATACTCAAATAGAATTTGATAGTAGAGATGGAGAAGGAAATTTATTTTTTAGAAATAAAAGTGGAGGAGATAAATTTTCAATTGATAAATTATCTACAGGGGAAAAAACTCTTTTATCTAAAGTATTATATTTCTATTTAGAAAAGATATATTTTCATCTAATCCTAATAGACGAACCCGAACTATCCCTACATCCATCATGGCAAAACAAAGTCCTAAAAATCTATGAAAATTTTGCACTTAAAAATAATTGTCAAATCATTATAGCTACCCATTCGCCTCATATTATAGGAAGTGCGAAGCCTGAATATATAAGACTTCTAAAAAAAGAAGATAACAAAATAGTAGCTATAGATAATATAGACAGAAGCTATGGATTAGAATTTGATAAAATTTTAACAGATATTATGGGAGTTGAAAATTTACGAACTCCTGAAGTGGCTAAAAATGTTAGAAGACTTTGGGATCTTTTAGAAGATGAAGATTATGAGAGTCAAGAGTACGTAGAGTTGTATAAAGAATTAGAAGATTTATTGGGAGATTTAGATAAAGACATGGTTCTTTCTCGATTAGAAATAGCAAGAATAAAGAGTAGAAATGCTAAATCTTAATAGAGATGAACCTGAATGTTTTAGCTCTTTTAAAATTAAAAATAAGCCTCATAGTTATAGTGATGATTGTGATGACTATGAGTTAAGAGAGTGTTTGAGAAAAGCACTTTTAAAAGAGCAAAAACATCAATGCTTTTATTGTGAAAAAAAGATAGAGAATAATTCCCAAAAAGTACATATAGACCATATTAAACAGAGGAATGTTTATCATAAATTAGAGTGTGAATATTCAAATATGGCTCTGTCATGTAATGGTATAGATAATAAAAAAGAAGCTCAATATTGTGGAAAATATAAAGATAAACAAGCTATTTGGGATGATGAAAAACTTTTACAAATAGGTATAGAAAAATCATCTGATTTTTTTATCTATAGAACCAATGGAGAGATTGGTGTTAAAAAGAGCTTGTCTGATAATGATATAGAACGAGCTATTAATACAATTAATTATTTAAATCTAAATCATAAAAGCTTAATTGAGGTGCGAGAGAATATTTTTCTTCAACTCGAAATGTATAAAACTCAAAATTATGAGATAGATGAAATATTTATATGGTTTAATGAGTTTGAGAGTTTATTTAAAGGAAATTAGATGCAACCCCTATACAAATCCTGCTACCCCCTAGACCAACGCTGTTATGATGACTATGCTCTAACAGAAGATATACTTATGGAACACGCCTCTATGGGTATGGCTAACTACATTCGAGCCAATTTTAAAGAGCAGAGTTCTGTTCTTATTGTCTGTGGAGTTGGAAATAATGGTGCTGATGGCATTGTTTTGGCTCGACATCTTCAAAACCGTTATGATGTAAAGCTATATCTTCCTTTTGGGGTGCGTTCTGTTATGGCAGAGGTGCAGTTTCAACGGGCTGAGGCTTTGGATATTGAGTTTGTTGATGAGGTGGAGGAGGCTGATGTAATTGTTGATGCACTCTTTGGGGCAGGGCTTAGTCGTGAGCTTGATGAGAGGACTCGTAAGTTAATTGTTAGACTAGAGGAACTAGAGGGGTTTAAAATCGCTTGTGATGTTCCTACTGGGATTGATGTTGATGGTAATCCTTTTCCTATGGCATTTTTTGCTGATGTTACGTTAACTATGGGGGCTTTAAAAGAGTGTTTGTACTCTGATATGGCAAAAGATTATGTGGGTGAGATTATTTGCGTT
>JALTGP010000261.1 GCA_027076905.1 Campylobacteraceae bacterium
GCTTTTGCTCAATATAGCGTTCGAGTTCAAAATAGAGATGAGGTTCAAGCTAAATTAAAAGAGCAAGGCATTCCTACGGCTGTTCACTACCCTATGCCTTTGCATTTGCAAGAGTGTTTTGCTTATTTGGGGTATAAAAAGGGGGATTTTCCTGTTAGTGAGTTAATTTCTGATGAGATTATGAGTCTGCCTATGAATCCTTATTTGAGTGATGATGAGATTGAGTATATTACCAAATATATATGCTAAATAAACTAAAACCAAAATCAGAATTTTCTCGTAATGTGTTGACGCTTATGACGGGGACTACTATTGCTCAGGCTATTCCTATTGCTATTAGTCCTATTTTAACAAGGCTTTACACTCCTGAAGATTTTGGGATATTTGCACTCTATATCAGTATCGCTCTGCTCTTTGCTACCACAGCTACGGGGCGATATGAGTTGGCTATTATGCTACCTAGAAAAGAGAGTGACTCTGCAAATATTCTCTTTTTATCACTTCTTATCACACTTGTTATTACACTTTTGACCCTTTTTATCGTTCTGTTTTTTAATCAAGAGATTACAGATATATTGGGAAATCAAGAGATATCTTCTTGGCTCTATTTTATCCCATTTACCGTTTTTTTCATGGGTTTATATCAGAGTTTAAACTACTGGAGCAATAGAAAAAAAGAGTATAAACGACTGGCTATAAGTCGTGTGGTACAGAGTGGTGTGACAGGTGGTGCAAACTTGGGTATGGGTGGACTACAGTTTGGAGCAAGTGGCTTGATTGTAGGAAATATCATTGGTCAATCTCTCTCTACTTTTTATCTTTTTAGACACGTTTACAAAGAGGATAGCCGACTTATAAAACTGTTTAATAGACTAAAAATAGTAGCCCTATTAAAAAAATACAAAAAGCTACCTCTACTAAATTTACCCAATGTGCTTATAGATAATTTTAGACTCTCAGGCATTAATATCTTAATTGCAAAGTTTTTTACAACAGCAACACTGGGTCAGTTTGCTTTGGCATGGAAAATGGTTCAGACTCCTATGTCGGTTATTGGAAAATCACTATCACAGGTATTTTTTCAAAAGATTGCGAGTGTTAAACGGCATGAACTCTATGGGATTATCAAGAAGTTTATCGTAAAAGCGTCACTGGTAGCACTCCCTATCTTTCTAGTCATCTACTTTTTCTCTGTAGATATCTTCTCTTTTGTTTTTGGTGAAAACTGGAGTTTGGCAGGTGAATCAGCATCCATTATGTCCCCTTGGCTCTTTTTAAACTTCTTGACCTCACCTCTATCTCAAATTTTTATTATTTTAAATAGACAAGAGATTATGTTAATATTCTCTCTATTTTATATGGCAACACCATTGGGTATCCTCTATCTTTTCCAAGATTTAGCATTTATTGATGTTCTAACTATGGTAACGATATCCATGAGCATTATGCTGTTAATATTTATAGGTATGGTACTTTTTTATGCCAAAAGAGAAGAGAGATTTTAAAGCAATGCAAAAAGAGATAAAAAAAATAGTTTTAATCACATCCCGTTTCCCCTATGTGGGAGGAGAACAGTTTTTAGAGACAGAAGTAGAGTACTATTGTCAAAACCAAAATATCGAATTTAAGATACTGCCTATTTTAAAAGGAAAGCAAAAAAGAGAACTACCAAACTGCATAGAGGTAGAGGATATCTTTGCCAATGAGAACTGGGCAAAAGTCAAACCACTATATTTTATCAAAGCTCTCTTTAGCAAACATCTCTATAGAGAGTTTTTTTTATACAATATGTTCCATATAAAAAAACTGAAAATACTCCTCTCTTCTCTCATGCTACATCAGTTCTATATGAAAAAATTAGAGATTTTTTTAGAGAACTCAACAGCGTTAGAGCATACCGTTTTCTATACCTACTGGAACAATGAAGCCACCTATGCATTACAGAGTTTAAAAGAGAAGTATGGATATAGAGTTGTGAGTCGAATACACAGAGGAGACATCTACAAAGAGGAGAGAACTTTTGGCTATCTACCTCTTAAAAAACAGTTTACAGATATTGATACCATCTATACCATTACAAAGAGTGCCAATACGTATCTAATGGAAACCTATGGTTTTTTAGAAGAGCCTATAGAAATCAGTCGTTTAGGTGTCAATGACTTAGGCATCAAAAGCTCACCTTCTCCTAAAAATAAGATACATCTGCTCTCTTGCTCTTTTTTATCAGAAGTTAAACGGGTGGATAAGATAATAGAAGCCTTAGAAATTTTATCAGAAAAAGAGCCACAAATAGAGTTTAAATGGAGTCACATTGGAGATGGATACCT
>JALTGP010000262.1 GCA_027076905.1 Campylobacteraceae bacterium
TTAGTGCTAAAGGTGTAACACCAAGTGTTGCACGTTCTGATGTGTGTGTTCTATAATCTGCTAGTAATGACATATAGTCTCCTATTAGGTAAAATAAATTTGATATATTCTATACTATTAGGAGTTAGATTGTTACTTTAAGTAAGAGTATTTGACTCTTAGTTTTTTTGGTTGTGTAGTTAGGTTACAAGCTTAATTACTATAAAAGAATATCTCTTTGTCCCTTATTATTTGGTGCTGATAAAACACCCATATCTTGAAGCTGTTCAATAATATTGGCAGAACGGTTATATCCTATTTGTAATTTTCGTTGTAGATAGGATATAGAACTCTTTTGGTCTACCAAAATAACCTCTTTAGCCTCTTCATATAATTCATCTAACTCTCCAACTACCCCTTTTCCGATCATGGAACAGCTATCATCACTGCTCAAATATCGTTCATCATACTGTGGTTCACGCTGTGATTTTAAAAACTCTACTATCTCCTCTATCTCATCCTCCGAGTTCCAAGGGGCGTGAATTCTCACCAAGCCATTAGTTCCAGGAGGGGTAAAAAGAGCATCCCCTTTTCCAAGAAGGGAGTCAGCACCCAAGGCATCTAGTATAACCTTGGAATCAATCCTCTGCCCTACCCTGTAACTCAATCTAGAGGGTAAGTTTGCCTTAATAAGCCCTGTTACCACATCCACACTTGGTCGCTGTGTTGCCACAATAAGATGAATTCCCGAAGCCCGAGCCATCTGTGCAAGTCTAGCAATAGAGTACTCTACATCTTTACCACCATTCATCATAAGGTCGGCAAGTTCATCAATTACTATCACGATAAAGGGCATAGGATCTCCACCTCTTTTTATTATCTTCTCATTATAGGTATCAATATTTTTGGTTCGACTTTCTGCCATCAGCTTATAACGTCGCTCCATCTCCCCTACCATATTTGCCAACGCAGCAATTGCTTTATCCGCATCGGTAATAACAGGCGTTAATAAATGGGGAATATCATTATAGATAGAGAGTTCTAACATTTTAGGGTCAATTAACATTAGCTTCAAGCTATCAGGGTCATTTCTATAGAGAAGGGAGAGAATCATTGCATTAATACCTACCGATTTACCTGAACCTGTTGTTCCTGCAATCAATAAGTGTGGAAGTTTTTTTAAGTCTGTTACAAAAGCATTTCCTACAATATCTTTTCCCATGGCTAAGGTAAGAGGAGATTTAGAAGTAGTAAATATCTCGCTCTCTAAGACATCACGCAGATAGATGGTATCAAAATTCTCATTGGGAATCTCTATCCCTATCACATCACGCCCAGGAATTGGGGCTTGGATACGAATCGTCTCAGCCCGTAGTGCCATTGCCAAATCATCTTGAAGACTCATAATCTTGGAGACTTTGACATTGGCAGCAGGTTTAAACTCAAAGGTCGTAACCAAAGGGCCAGAGTAAATATCCATCACCTCTCCTGATATTTTAAACTGACTTAGTTTCTCTAAAAGCTCATGTACTTTTCTATCTATTTCCTCTTCATTAATCTTTTGTGACACAGGTGGAGCCTCTGCCAAAAAATCTAGATAAGGCAAGACAAAATCTTTGGGTGCTTCAATCCTTCCTTTTTCCAGTTCATCAAGCAGTTTACGGTTCTCTTTTAACTCTTCTATAATATTATTAGTACTCTCTTTATCCTTGGCAATAGTAGATTTGCTTATTGACTCTTTTTTCTTTTTAGCTTTTGGCTTTTTTTTGATAGGTGCAGGAGTTGGGTCAGGAGTTAATTCAGGTTCTATCTCTTCTATAGAGTCCTCATAATCAGAAGCTATTTTCTCAATATCTTCGATAGGTCTTTCAATAAAAAAATTATCATCTTTGATATCTAACCCTAAAGAGCTAACAGGCTTTTTACGTACTCTCTTTTTATGTATAATTTTTTTAGGTGTTCTAGGAGTTACCCTTTTTTTTTCTTCTCTGTTACGTCCCTGCTGAGAACTCACTATAGTGGTCATCACTTCCGTACTCTCTTTGTCCCAAAATGGATTATCATAATCCTCAAAAAACTTACTAACTTTTTTAGAGATATAATCATAAACAACATTAAACTTATGCTTAACCATCCCTGCTGTGGGTATCTCTTCCATTACAAGCACTACTGATATCATAAAGAAAAGAAACCACAAAAGCCATAAACCTGCTTTTCCTATATAGGGCAAAAGAAAAAGCTTCAAAGTAACACCCACAGAACCGCTCTGGTGAAACTCAAAAATAAGTGTTTGAAGTAAAATTAATGATATAAATAAAAGTATCCAACCCAAATAGAAGTCACTACGTCTCAATAAGTCTTGTTTTTTATAGACCAAATAAAGAGGATATATAATCAGAACCAAATCAATATATGCCAAATAACCAAACAGTCCAAGATTAACCTCTCCATAAACTCTACCAATGTTACCCACCATATCTGTAGAGTGAAAAATGGTTGAAAAAGCACCATAGATAAACAATACTAATGCAATAATAAGAAAAATAATATGCACCAAATCTCCTAATGAATAATACTCAATAGTTAAGTTTAACCAAAAAGAATATTTTTTAAAATTATAACAAATTTTTTTATATATTACGTTTTTTTTCCTAAACACACCTATTTTTCAACGTTTTGAGTGATTTCCATCTAAAATACTTGTTTTTTTAAAAAAATAAGTGTAAAATTTAGCTCATTACATAATACAAAGGAACTATACAATGAAAAAAGCTGAATTTATAGATGCAGTTGCTGAGAAAGCTGGACTATCTAAAAAAGATACAAATGAAGCATTAAACGCGATGTTGGAAACAATTACTGAAGCTCTAAAAGCAGGAAAGACTGTTAGTTTTATTGGTTTTGGTTCTTTCTCTACCGTAGAGAGAGCAGCAAGGGAAGCAAGAGTACCATTAACAGGTAAAACTGTTCAAATTCCTGCAAGAAAAGCCGTTAAATTTAAAGTTGGAAAATCTCTTAAGGATACTATCGCTTAATTAACAATCTTTTAAGGTTCATCTCTGTATAATTGCATTCCAATTTAAGCACTAGCTTTTTTGGAATGTGCCACAGTGATGGAACTGGTAGACTTGGTAGACTCAAAATCTTCTGCCTTAGGGCGTGTCGGTTCGAATCCGACCTGTGGTACCACCTCCTTATTTTTACTTCATACCCCTATAATTCAGCGTATTTTATAACTCTATAAATTTTTAATAGATAACTATTTAAGTACCTATCCAAAATTAATTTCAAATTTCATTGGTCAAGTACTTAGGCTACCCCAAGGAAATAAGGAAACACCCATATAATGAAACTAACCCTAGCCATAACAGGAGCAAGTGGAACAAATCTTGCTAAAAAATTTATAGAGTATCTTCCTAAAGATATAGAGCTACACCTCATCACTACTAACCATGCAAAAATAGTAGAGCATCTTGAAGAGAAAAACGTTACAATTCATAATAATAAAAACATAGGAGCTTCTATCGCCTCTGGCTCTTTTGGAGTGGATGCTATGGCTGTTATCCCTTGTAGCATGAATACCTTGGCAAAAATCTCATGTGGTATTGCTGATAATTTGGTGACACGCTCTGCTTCTGTCGTGCTTAAAGAACAGAAAAAACTGCTTCTTGCTCCACGAGAGATGCCTTTTTCCGCGATACCGTTGGAGAATATGCTTAAACTTTCTCGATTAAATGTTATTATTTCACCTCCTGTGATGGGATACTATTCCCAATCAGAAACCATTGAAGAGATGGAGCGATTTATTATTGGAAAATGGTATGACTCATTGGGAATTAAAAATGATTTATATAAAAGATGGAGTTAGTATAAGATGGAGTTAAGAGAAAAAATAAAATCAACCATAAAAAGAGCCATTTACCCAGGAACATTTGACCCTGTTACCAATGGTCATGTGGATATTATCCAACGGGCATCAGAGATATTTGATGAGATAGTGGTGGCTGTGGCAGAGAATCAAGCCAAGAAACCGATGTTCGAGGTAGAGAATCGTGTAATAATGGCAGAGAAAGCGACCAGAAGCATTTCAAATGTCAAGGTTATTAGTTTTAACTCTCTATTAGTTAATTTATCAGATGAGTTGGATGCCAATATTATTATTAGAGGGATTAGAGCAGTTAGCGATTTTGAGTATGAATTTCAGATGGGATATGCCAACGCATCACTCAAAAAAGAGCTAGAGACTATCTTTTTGATGCCAAGTTTGGAGTATGCATTTATTAGCTCCTCTATTGTGCGTTCCTTACTTCCATTTGATGGGAAAATAGAGCATCTTGTTCCACACTGTATACTTAGTGACATTATAAAGGATAAGAGTTAATGTATGTAATATTTGAAGGGATAGATACTTGTGGAAAAACCACACAAATAGAGCTAATAGCTCAAAAATTCAGTAATGCAATTATCACAAGAGAACCTGGGGGAACAGAATTTGGAAAAGGGATACGAGAGATTCTTCTTGCTGATTCATTAAAATCTAAACGAGCAGAACTACTTCTTTTTTTAGCCGATAGAGCCGAACACTATGTCCAAACTATTAAACCAAACAGAGAGAATCTTATTCTCTCAGACAGAGGGTTTCTATCGGGTATCGGTTATGCTCTTGCAAATGGAGATTTTGAATTTGAACATCTTTTGACTCTAAACAAATTTGCCCTAGAAAATAGCTTACCTGATTTGATAATTCTGTTTGAGACAGATATAGAAACATTAAAAGAGAGAACCCAAAATGAAGATAAAATCCTTGATGGAATTGAACTTCGTGGGCTAGTGTACCTGCTAGAGGTACAACAGGAGATGAAAAAGAGTCTACTCAGACTGGATATCCCCTATTTAAGAATTGATGCCAGAGCTGATATTGAAACCATTCATGAAAAAATATATAATAGAATCAATAAAGAGTTATCCAATCAGTAAAAATCTAATTTTTACTAATTGGATACTCAATATTTTTTAAATTAATACTCTTTTTCTTTGAGCTAAATAGATAAACTATTAGGAGTAAAACTACTCCTCCAACTACTATTTCCATAAAATAACCCCCTCAGATTTAATTTGAATGCTAATATAATACCTATCTTTTATAAAAGTTTCACAATTTTTCGAAAAATAATGGTAATTTTTTTACATGATGTTAAGTTTTTTTAGAAAATATCTGTATAATTCCCCAAATATAAGATTGAGGAACAATAATGATTAACGCACTTCGGGGCATGAAAGACTTAACTTTTGAGGAGAGTGAGCGATTTGTGCATATCGTTACAACAGCTATTGGTATCTCTAAAAAATATGGATATAACTACATCGAAACTCCTATACTAGAAGAGAGCAAACTCTTTAAGCGTTCAGTTGGTGAGAGTTCAGATATAGTGGGCAAAGAGATGTATCAGTTTGAGGACAAAGGAGGCAATGATGTCTGTATGCGTCCAGAGGGAACAGCAGGAGTGGTTCGCTCTTTTATTCAAGCCAAACTAGACCGACGACAAAACGAAAAATTTAAATTTTACTACTATGGACCAATGTTTCGCTATGAGCGACCTCAAAAAGGACGACTAAGAGAGTTTCACCAGTTTGGGTGTGAGAGTTTTGGAGAGGCTTCAGTTTATGAAGATTTCACCATAATTCAGATGATTGGTGATATCTTTAAAGCACTTGGTATCGGCTATGATTTACAGATAAACTCTTTGGGATGTCCAACGTGTATGCCTCCATATCGCCAGAACCTCATCAACTTTTTAACCGAGTGTCAAGATGAACTCTGTGAGGATTGTAACCGAAGAATCACTACCAATCCTATTCGTGTGCTTGATTGTAAAAATGAAAAGTGTCAATCTCTACTCACCAACTCACCAAAATTAATAAATAGTTTATGTGATAGTTGTGATGGTGATTTTAAAAAATTGGTTAAACTGCTTAAGAGTGAAAATATAAGCTATCATATAGATAGCAATTTGGTTCGAGGACTTGACTACTATAGTAAAACAGCATTTGAGTTTGTAAGTAACAACATAGGCTCTCAATCAGCCATTGCAGGTGGTGGACGATATGATAAACTAGTAGAGTTCCTAGATGGAAAATCTACCCCTGCTGTTGGTTTTGCTCTTGGGATTGAGCGTATTATGGAGCTTGTACAGATGCCTGAAATTTCTCGTGAAGGATATTATATCGGAGCGATGAAGCAAGAGGGGGTTGATGCTCTCTTTTCCTTGGCATCTCAAAAAAGAGCTACAGATAAAGTTACACTCGAATATGCACCCAAAAAGCTCAAAGCACACCTCAAAGGGGCAGACAGAGTAAATGCTAGATACTGTGCTGTGGTGGGTGAAGATGAGTTTAAAGAGCAAAAAGTTTGGGTTAAGGATTTGATCCAAAAGCAAGAGAGTGTTATTAATTGGAGTGATTTTTAATATTCAGATAATATTGGATCACACGAGGGTCAACCCGTACCATTTTTTTCAGATACGCTCGTAGGTCACCTCGATTAAATTCTAATCTTAAATTTTTAGGATTAATCGCCCGTGATATCGCCACATAGAACTGGCTTGGAGCAAAAATATTATCCACATTACAGACTAGATTATCAATACTCATTCCTTGACTTTTATGGATAGTGATAGCATAGGCTAATTTTAGGGGAAATTGAGATAAAGTTGCTAATTTAACGCTCTCTATTTTCCCTTTCTTATCGCTTTTCATCTCTAATAAATCAAAATTGTAACGCTCTACCCTAATAAAAATATCATCTTTTCTTACAACAATATACTCATCTTCTATCTGATAGATAATACCACGTTCACCATTGGCGTATTTCCCCCATTTATTGATGGTAAATAGCACAGGAACTCCCACCTTTAAAACTAGTTGCTCCTCGATAGGAAGCATATTTTTCCATGTTTGGAGACGTTTTTCATGAATAGTTCCATGATGATACGCTATATGTGAAAACAAAATATACTCATCAGCATCGACTGCGTCCAGTTTGGTTCGGTTCATACTATTTACCTCTAGGTTTCGACCAAAAAGAAAAGTTGGGTTATCCTGTTTTATCTGAGTGGTTGTAAGTTGTAACATATAATGCTCCACCTCATTATCAAACTCTCCTATGCGTACCTTGTGCAAAATATCTGTAAACTCTGCATCATTGGTACGTTTCATATCTGTGAGTTCAAGAATGCTTGGGTTAAAACTTTTCCATGCATCACTCTCAAAAGCATAGAGTCTATCTCCAAAGAGGTCACTGTTTTTTTGACCATATTTCTGAATAGGAGGCAACTGAAAAAAATCCCCCACAAAAAGAAGTTTACCCAGATATCCCAAGCTATTTAACCGATAATCTATCATCTCCATCATGGTTGAACTCACCATTGATATCTCATCAATAATAATAAGGTCAGTTACTTTTAATATCTTCTTTAGCTCTGTTAATCTGCTTCTGTTTCGTTTATCATTAGCGTTTAGCTCCTCAAAATTATTACTAATCCCAAATGCAAAAAAACTGTGGATGGTAAATCCACCAATGTTAACAGCACTAATTCCTGTAGATCCAAGAGCCACCACTTGTTGCTCTGATGTAGTTCGATAGTGAGAAATAACCTCATTTGTCGCATAACTTTTACCCACACCTGCACCCCCTGTTAGGAATACATTACTCGTTTCTAGCTCTTTTAGTATCAATTTAATATTACTCACACTCTTCCTTTGATTAGAAATAGCCGTATTATAGCAAAACTAACATCTATCAAACTCACTCAAAGATAAAAGATATTACAATTTACAAAACAGATATTTTAACTAAAAATCAGAATAAGAGGTGTGAACATTAAAACAAAATTTAAAAAGTTCTTTCACCATTATGGATACCTTGAATTGGAACAAGCCATGGAGCTTTTTTCTGTTTTTGGTGGCATAGAGGACAAAATAGAGCTAGATTTACTAGATGACATTGAGATACTTCTTCGTTTTAATTTTGTTGAGAAGTACCAAGAGTTCAAAAAGCTACTGAATCCCTCCTATCTCCTAGAAGAGCCTTACAGATATCTGTTGATAGCCATTGCACGAGGGGATGGAAGACTCTCTAATGTTTTCAGAAAAGCAAAAGTGGGTGAGACTCTAGGATTACGTATACTAGGTGAGTTGATAGAGTTAGACATTATAGAGCTAGAGGAGTCACGAGAACCCCCCCTTAAAACACATCCAAATCAAAAACTTGAAAAATCACTACGATCTTACAAAATAGAGTCAAAAATTAGATTTAAACAGCCGTTTTACCGTTTTTGGTTTGGTTTTGTTGCACCCTATGCCAAAGAGTTAGAAGCCAAAAAATCTCAACGTTTTTTTGAAAATTTTGAGCAACACTTCTCTCGTCTAAATAGCTTAGTATTTGAACAACTATCAAATGATTTACTCGGTATTTACTACAATAATCAAATTATTAATGATGGTAGCTATTGGGATAAAAACTCCGAATTTGATATCTTGGCAAAGACCAAAAATGGAAAAGTGATTGTAGCCGAGTGTAAATATAAAAATAGACGTGTCTGTAAAAATGAACTCTCAAAACTCAAACAGAAAGCAAAAACCTCAAATCTACAAGCTGATACTTTTGTCCTCTTTTCTAAAAATGGATTTTCCAATGAGCTAACCAGCCTTAAAGATAATAATTTAATACTCTTTGAGATAGATGATTTTAAGAAACTACTCTATTGAAAAGGATAAATTAAAGAGATAAAAATGTATAATTTAGTAACAGCTATTTTAATATCTAAAAAAAAATCTATCTAAGTAAAAGTTATAATTTAAGTTTTGTTATACTTGCAACGCTATTACGAAGTGATAAGTAGGGAAACAGGTTGGATTTATCTGCTTGTTGGCACAATTTTGTGTTTACGCTATCCGAACAGACTTTGAAACGCAGTCAAGGGAGACTTAAAGCCCATAATTTTAAGGATATAAAATGAAAAAGTTTTTCTTACTTTTCTTGGCACTTGGTGCTGTTGCTTTCGCTGGTGAAGGTGAATCTATGATTAAAGCATACTCAGTAGTTGCTGCTGGTGTTGGTCTTGGTCTTGCTGCTCTTGGTGGAGCTATCGGTATGGGTCATACAGCTGCTGCTACTATCGCTGGTACTGCACGTAATCCAGGTCTTGGTGGTAAATTGATGACTACCATGTTTATTGCTCTTGCAATGATTGAAGCACAGGTAATCTATACACTAGTTATTGCTCTTATTGCTCTTTATGCTAACCCTTTCCTAGGATAGTCATTAGTTTAAGCATAAAATAAGTTTAGGGTGGTATAATGCCACTCTAATTCCTCATAGATAGGTTCCAATAAGCCTTATAAGTTATTAAAACGCACCAGTGGTGGAACGGTAGACACGCGGGCTTGAGGGGCTCGTGCTTCGCGGCGTGGAGGTTCAAATCCTCTCTGGTGCACCACTCTTTTAATTCTTTTCTCATAAAACAGTACTATATTATTATTTTTTTAAAATTAAAATAACTCTTTGGAATCGGCGACTTTAGTCTCGAATAAAGCGAGGCTAAAGCCATAATTTCCTAGTTTTGCAAAAAGCTATTATAGAATATACCGAGTAGTATCCTCATCATCCACAAGTTTTTCAAGCTTCTCTTCTATCAAATCCTTGTCTATAATAACCTTTTGACCTGCAAATTCATCTGCATTAAAACTGATATCCTCTACAATACGCTCCATAATGGTATGCAAACGTCTAGCACCGATATCTTCGGTTTTTTCATTAGCTACGGCTGAATATTTAGCGATTGCTCTTAGTGCATCCTCTTCAAATATAAGCTCTACATCCTCTACACCCAAAAGTGCTGTATACTGCTTAATAAGTGAGTTTTTAGGCTCTGTTAAGATTCTATAGAGTGCCTCTTCATCTAGTGAATCAAGCTCTACTCTTAGAGGGAAACGACCTTGAAGCTCAGGAATTAAATCACTTGGTTTACTAAGATGAAATGCCCCTGCTGAGATAAAGAGAATATGGTCTGTTTTAACCATACCAATTCGGGTCTGTACATTTGACCCCTCAACAATAGGAAGTAAATCTCTTTGAACTCCCTCTTTGCTTGGGTCTTGACGTGAGCTAGAGTTAGCAGGGACAGCAATCTTATCTATCTCATCTAGAAATACTATTCCCCCCTCCTCTATCTTTTTGAGTGCCAAATCTTTGAGCTTCTCTTCATCAAAAAGCTCTTCACTCGCTTCAACGGCTAAAATTGTTTTTGCCTCTTTAACCGTGACCTCTTTTTTCTTGCCTTTTTTATTGAGTCCACCAATTACTTTAATAATGGACTCTTGGACATTTGCCATCTCTGGGGGGATATTTCCACCACCACTCATCACATCAATCGTAGGAGAGGGCATATCTACCTCTATCTTTAGGTGGTCAAGTTCACCTTTTTCAAACTTCTTTTGCATCTTGCTAAAGGAAGTCTCATAATCAGTCTGTTTCTGTTCACTAGCTCCTGCTGGAAGTGGTGGTAGAAGCTTCTCAATAATTTTATTTTCGATATACGCCTCTATCTTCTCTTGGTTAAGTTCATTTTGCTCTTCACGAACCAACTGTAGGGCATTGGCAGATAGATCACGAATCATCGACTCTACATCACGACCTACAAAACCAACCTCTGTAAACTTACTCGCTTCCACTTTTACAAATGGCAGACGCATCATGGTCGATAATCGTCTTGCTATCTCAGTTTTACCTACCCCTGTGCTACCAATCATCAATATATTTTTTGGCATAACATCTTTTTGTAGTTCAGGGTCAAGCTGTAGCCGTCTATAACGATTACGCAGTGCCACAGCAATGGTTTTTTTGGCATTGCCTTGACCAATAACATATTTATCTAAAAAAGAAACAATCTCTTTTGGGGTTAAATTTGTGGGGATTACAGTACTCAATTAAAGCTCCAATAATTTTATATTTGTATTGGTATAGATACAGATTTCACCTGCAATGGTCAAACTCTCTTTTACCAACTCTTTTGCTGAAAGTTCAGCATGTTTATCCAAAGCTCTAGCGGCAGATATCGCATAATTCCCACCACTTCCAATAGAAGCTATTTTACCATCTTCGGGTTCAACCACATCACCTGTTCCTGTTAAAATAAAAATATGCTCTTTATTTAGCACCAACATCATCGCTTCTAGCTGACGCAGATGCTTATCTTTTCGCCACATCTTAGAAAACTCAATAACTGATTTTAAAATATCACCTTTTTTGTCATTTAAGATATTCTCAAACATATCAAAAAGATTAAATGCATCGGCAGTACTTCCTGCAAAACCTGCTAAAATCTGCCCCTTATATAAAGAGCGAATTTTGGTGGCATTTCCTTTGAGGATGGTATCCCCAAAACTTACTTGACCATCGCCACCAATAACGGCATTATCCTTACCTTTATAGGCAAGAATTGTTGTTGCATGAAACACCCTACTCTTCTCCTACAATCTCTACCGTTACTGTAGCGTGAATACCATGACCAAGTTTAATA
The DNA here is from genome assembly GCA_027076905.1 of Campylobacteraceae bacterium. GTDB lineage: Bacteria > Campylobacterota > Campylobacteria > Campylobacterales > Sulfurovaceae > UBA1140. The sequence goes on from JALTGP010000262.1 coordinate 11,559, forward strand.
GATACTTTATGCTCACCAACTGTTTTAAGGGATTTTTTGAGTTCTACTATCTTTTTATCAATTTCAATATCCATCTGCTCTTTAATTGCTTTTGCAATGTCATCTTTACCCACAGAGCCTTGAATTCCTGCAGGAGCTAACTTCTTTTTAATTACAACATTTTTAGCACCTAACTCTTTTTCTTCTTTTGAAAGACGAGCTAATGTCTCTTTTAGCTCTTTCTCCATACGTGCCTGTTCAGCTTTCCAATTTTCAACAACATCAGGAGTTGCCAATTTTGCCAAACCTTTTCCAATTAGAAAATTCTGACCGTAACCATCTTTAACTTCTTTAATTTCACCTTTTTTTCCAAGGCTCTTTACATCTTTTATTAACAATACTTTCATAATTAAATCCTTAATTTCGTAATTTAGAATTTTAGCAAGTTTTGTTTATAAATAAGATATAATCTTATTATTAATATTTTAATTATAAACACGATATGTTATATATAATTAATTATTATTACTATATAATGTCAATTCAATGAAAAAATTAATTTATTACCTATCAGAAAAAACCTACTCTCCTACTGTTAAGAAAAAAGTAGTGAAAGAGCTTTATCTTTTTATACCAAAAACATCTTTAACCATGCTGTGTCTATCTCTACTGTTTGTCTATATTTTCAAATCTCAAATAGAAAACAGTATCATTTTGGCTATTTGGTTTATGATGGTAAATATTTTGAGTCTCTTGAGAATCTATGATTATATTGACTATAAAAAACAAGAGTACCCAAATAACATACAGTATTATAATAAATTCTATATAAAAGCCATGATAAATGCTCTTCTTTGGGGGATAATAGCTCCACTTTTTATGCAACAAGTAGACTCTTACCATCAGTTAATTATCATCATTTTTTTAATCGGTTTTTCAGGAGGTGTCTCAGGGTTTGTTCTTGATTTTAGTATCTCTTTTCCATTTATATCATTGCTCTTACTTCCACTTGTTTCAACTCTATATTTAACAAATATTGAACATATAATCTTTATAGAAGCACTTATCCTTCTATTTTACATCCTTCTCATGCTCTCAAGCAGACACCTCAATAGACTGTTTTTTGAAACTTTTCAGCATAAAGAGCGTTACCTTGAGGCTCAAAAAAATTTGAAATTAAAAGAGAAAAAGCTCTCTTCTTTGCTTGGTCAAGCCCCAATAGGTATCTTTTATTACAATAAAAACCTAAAAATCATTAACCATAATGAACTATTTTATAAAATTTTTGGGCTGGACAGAAATATTATCGGTTTTAATTTAGAAAAATTAAAAGATAAAATAGCTGTACAACTGATGAAAAAGGTTCTGTTGGATAAAAAGTCTGAACAGCATATGGGGTCCTATAACTTCTCTTTTCAAGAAAAAGAGCTTTGGGTAGAACTAAAATGCTCTGCCCTTTTAAATGACAAAGGTGCTATTATTGGAGGCATTGGTATCCTTGAGGACAAAACCACTGAACATAAAAGCTACGAAAAGATTAACTATATCTCTCTACATGACTCGCTTACAGGGTTACCCAACAGACGCTCCTATAAAAATTTTATGCAAAGACTTATTGGTGCTCCACAAAACCAATCTTTTTACTCCATACTCTTTTATATGGACTTAAATCACTTCAAAGCAATCAATGATACCTTTGGTCACTCGGTAGGAGATGAACTCCTTCTAAGTGTTGCCAATAGATTTAAATCGATAAAAATTCAAAGCTCTCATCTTGGACGTTTAGGAGGAGATGAGTTTATCTTAGCCATTCCCTACATCTCTAAAAATAAAATCCACGCCAAAAAAGAGGCAATTATCATTGCCAACCGTATAAAAAGCCTTTTTCATACTGTTTTTGAAATTGATGGGCTTGATTTATATATGACTACAAGCATCGGCATTGTGATTATCGAACCCAAAACAGACAATATCAACAATGTCATTAGACAAGCAGATATGGCAATGTATCAGACAAAAAGAGAAGGACGAGATAACATTAGTTTTTATGATAAACAGCTCGATATAGAACAACAAGAGCTTACCTCTTTACAACATGACCTAAACCATGCTCTACTCAACAGTGAACTAGAACTCTATTATCAGCCTATTGTTAGTATCTCTAATAATAAATTAAATGCCGTTGAGGCACTCATCCGTTGGAATCACCCAACAAAAGGTTTAGTAATGCCTGACCGATTTATCCCTATGGCAACAGAGTCTGGACTTATCAATAAACTAGGTTGGTGGGTAGCAGATGAAGTCTGTAGGCAATTAGCCGTATGGCGAGATAAGAGCTATCTAAACTTTGAGTACGTAGCAATCAATATCAATGCAAGACAACTCCATGAGGTCAACTTTTCACAACATATGGAGGAGTGTATCCTCAAACACAATATCAACCCCTCTTTTGTAAAACTTGAAGTAACAGAAACCACCCTAATAGATAATTTTACCAAAACTCAAAAAATTATAAAAAACCTACAGAGTAGAGGAGTAGAGTGTAGTATAGATGATTTTGGAATAGGATACTCCTCTTTATCCTATCTCAAAAAGCTCTCATTTAAAGTCTTAAAAATAGACCGAATATTCACAGCTGAAATTTTAACCAATCCTGATAATCAAACTCTCATCAAAAGTATTATTGCTATTGGACATCAATTCAACTATACTATTATTATAGAAGGAATAGAGACGCAGAAGCAAAGAGAAAAAGTCATGGAGATAAATGATACCGTCTCCTATCAAGGATTCTTGTGTAGTCGCCCAATCCCTGCCAAAGAGTTTGAAAATAAATTTTTAGTATCATAAAAAACTACTCAAACTCCCCATAGAGAACCTCATCTTTGAAGTAACCCTCTTTAAACATCCATCGGTATATCTCTGCGGCAATTGGCCCTGCGGTACTTCCTCCATGTCCACCATGCTCCACGAGGATAGAGACCACATATTTAGGGTTTTTATAGGGTGCATAGGTGGTTAACCACGCATGAGAACGTCTGTAGTAATCAAGTTGTGACTCTAACATTCTTTTCTTTTCCCCTTGTGGAATGGAGACCACCTGAGATGTTCCTGTTTTTCCTGCTACTTTAATAGGAAGCCGTGACATGGCTCGTCTTGCTGTTCCTCTTGAGGAGTTACAGACATCATACATCCCTTTTCGTATGGTTTGAAGATAATGCTCACTGTGTTCTGCCTCTTTATAGTCAGGAGAGACTATTTTCCCATCTATTTTATGGGCAAGATGTGGTGTTGGAAGCTTTGATGTTGCCAAAAATGCAGTATAACGTGCAATTTGTATGGGGGTTACTAAATCATACCCCTGTCCAATAGAGGCGATAATTGTCTCTCCAAGGAACCAAGCTTTTCCATATCGTCGCATCTTCCAAGCCTTACTAGGAATAAGCCCTGATTTCTCTCCAGGTAGGTCAATGCCTGTTTTCACACCTAAGCCATAGTTATTGAGATGTTTGGACATCTCATTAATACCAACCTGTAGACTCTTATTGTAAAAAAATACATCACAACTCTCTCGAATTGCTTTTCTCAAGGGAACTGTACCATGTCCATGTTTTGACCAACATCTAAACTTATGCCCATTTTTACCAATTTTAATGTATCCCTTACAGTATTCACTTCTATCCATAGAAGTTTTTCCCGACTGTGCAAATGCCAATGCCATTCCCATCTTAATAGCTGAACCTGGAGGGTAGCGACCAGAGACAATTTTATTGGTAAAAGGGTGATTAAAATCAGTAATTAACTTTTTCCAATCTTTTGAAGAGATACCCCCCACAAAGAGATTGGGGTCATAAGAGGGATAGGAGACAGCAGCCAATACATCTCCATTAACATGCATCACCACAGCAATTCCTGATTGGTCTACAAAAAGTTCATTAATTTTCTTCTGTAGTCGTAAATCAATATTTAGCTCCAAGTTTCTATCCTCTATGGGTTCCTTTTTTTCCATCTCTGAAACCTCTTTATTGGTAGCACTCACCTTAACCATACGATATCCAAGCTCCCCTTGAAGCACCTTGTTATACTTTCTCTCCAATCCAGTTCTTCCTACGACACCTACTTTGTCTACTACTATATCTTTTTCATTGTCACGCTTATTCGACCTTCCCACATACCCTACAATATGTGTCGCAAGACTCCCTGCAGGATAATAACGTTTGGTCTCGGATTCAATCTCCAAAAGTTTATTAAAAGTAAGTTTGGGATAAGCACCAATCATATCTTCTCTGGAGATAAAATCTATAATCTTAATAAATCTATGGTTATATGCCGAGTTCTTTTTAATATATTTTTTTAAAATTTTTGTCTTATTTTGGTCAGGAAATTCTTTGACAATACTGTCAATAGTATGTTGAAGCTCCTTACTATTTTTTTTCAAATGCGGTGCTATTTTAATAGAAAAACCAATTTTATTAACAGCTAAAAGTAGACCTTTTCTATCCAGTATCTCACCACGAATAGGCTTGATAAAATATTTTCTTGATATATTTATCTGTGCCAATTTATCATAATATGGTCCAGACTGGACACTAATCTGATAGATTCTAGTAATTAACATCATCCAAAACATAATAAAAACAACAATAACAATTGTAAATCTCATAATAGTATTCCTATCATAAAATCAATAATAATATAAAATATCAACGTACTATCAGCTACAATCGTGTTAAGCGAAAAGATAAAATCATACATAAACAGAGAGCTATAATAGAGTATATCAATAAAAATAATCAGAAAAAGTGCCAAACATTTTTTACAATTTATAATCAATTTCGCAGAAGGATAGATAAGAATATAGACCAATACAACAACAAGTAGTGAGAGCAGAAGAGGCAGACCTCCATTAAAATCCAAGTTAAGAAGATAAATCATACCTAAAAAAGTATACAGTTTATTTTTTTCCATATAATAGATAACAAACACTCCTACAATTCCAATTAACGGAGGTAAAACGGTATAAATAGAGGTTAGCATAGGATAAAAAATAGCAAAACTCAAAAAAAGTACCCATATTAAGGATTTTGGATTTTTATCTCTTAAAAATCTATTTTTACTCATCTATGAATCCACCTTATAGACCAAAGAAATCTCATTACAGATAGGGAAGTGCATACACTTAATACAATCTGCCCATATTTTATGCTCTGGAATACTCTCTTTTGAAATCTCAATAAAACCCAATTTAATAAAAAACATAGGAAGATAGGTCAAGACAAGGACATCCTCTTGAACCCCTAAATCTTTTGCTTCATTAAGTGCAAAAAGAACTATTTTTTTACCTATATTTTTGCCTCTATACTCAGTAGAGACAATCAAGCTTCTTATCTCTGCTAAACGTGGGGAGTGAATATGTAATGCACCATACCCTACCACCTCATCTCCATCTTTTGCCAAGATGTAAGAGCGAATATTGGTGGAGACTTCATCTTCTGTTCTTTCTAAAATAACACCATCTTTCACATCTTGAGATACAAGCTTTTTCATTTGTGAAATATCAGAAAGTTTTGCCTTTATTAACTCGACCATTCAGTAATTCCAAAAATATGTTCAAATATTCTTTGATGCACTATATCGTAGCCATAACGCTTAGAGTTACTAAGCGTTATGCAGTTAGGAAACTCTTTTTTTAGTGCTGTTTTCTCTTTCATATTCAGCTTATCTATCTTAGTAAATACGTCAAGATAGAGCTGGTCACCTCGCTTAAAATCAGAGACATACTTATGTACATCTTCATCTATCTGTGCATGAGGGTGACGGGCATCTCGTAGGTGAATAAAAACACGAATAGAGACACGGTGCTTAATAAACTCTACCAGATTTTTTTGCCAAACACTTTTTAAATCTTTTGATACTTTGGCATAACCAAACCCAGGTAAATCCACAAAACGGATATTCCAATCTCTCTCTTCATATCTATAACGTATATCAAAAAAGTTAATCAGTTGCGTCTTTCCAGGGGTGGCTGAACTCTTTGCTAAGTTTTTTCTAGAGGTAAGACCATTTATAGTTGAGCTTTTTCCTACATTAGAGCGTCCTAAAAAAACCACTTCACTAATGGTATCATCAACCGAGTCCCTTAGAGCTTGTGCTGATTTCATGAAATCAGCATTTATTATTCTTGGTGTCATTATTGTCTATCCTCAATCTCAAATCTAAAGTGTACAGGTTTTGTGTCTGTACCTTTAATATCAGCCAATCCAGTGTTTAAATCCAAAGATATCACCTCTGCTGATATTTTTCTATTGTTGGTCAAATCTTCCAACTCCACATTTCCTGAAAAAAAATACATGGAGCTGTTTGGTGAATAGAGTATCTTCTCTGCTCTGCCTCGATAGTGTATCCCATTCTCAACTAGGTCAAAAAATACTGAACCAATCGCCTCATATTTTTTTGCTTTTTTCTTTTTATTAAAATAGACCACCACACGTGAAGCAGAGAAGCTATTTTGCCCCTGTTCTATGTGTGCATTTCCATCGAAATACGCCACTTTACTCAAATCATCTGCATGAAAATGGTCCGCAGTGATGTCTATCTCTTCGGCATTTGAAAAAACTGGAAAAATTATAAAAGTAATAAAAAACCGTATTAATATTTTTTTCATATATATCACCCTTTTTTTATATTTTTTAGCGACAGTATATCTAGTTTTAACAAAAAAGTTTTATGGTAAATACCGAAATTAAAAGATTTTGAGAGTTTTTTTAAAATATCAAACAAAATAAAAATACAAAACGCTATAATGCAAGATTAAATTTAATAAATAAGGGTAGATATGAATGGAGAAGAACATCTCATTGAGCATATGATGAATCCAAAGAACTACGGTAATTTACCAGAGCATAACAGCATAGGTATGGGAAAGAATCCACAAAATGGGGAAAAAGTAGCCATATATCTCAAAGTCGTAGAGAAAGAGAATGAGCCATTTATAGAGGATATAAACTTTCAAGCCATCGGATGTAGCACCACCATTGTAGCGGGTTCAATCATCACTTCAGAGGCAAAAGGTATTACATTTTCCAGAGCAGAAGAGCTTATCTCTGTTACCATTGGGATGCTTGACAATGTACCACCAGAAGATGCTGCCTGTTCAGAGATGGTAGCCCTTGGACTAAAGGCTTCACTTGATACTTATAGAGAGCGTAAAAAAGACCCTGAATTTCCAATTATAAGTTATCATATCAGTAACGACTGTACACCACAAGAGCAAGAGAGTCAAAAAATAGAGGAAAAAAATAGATGAAAGTTTTATTTAAAGAGATACACGAACTGTGGTTAGCCACACAATTTACAGGATTTATGTCACAGACCAAAAGTAGACAAGAGCTTTATGAGTTCTCCAATATCATATTTAAGCACCTCATATGGATAGAAAATGATTTTATCAAACAGAAACTCGTCTATAATTATGATATCCCTCAAGTTCCTATTAAAGTTACCCATATCTCTGTAATGATAAATGATTTAATTCGACGAATATATGCCATAGAGAAGAAGTTAAATAGCTGTAAAGATGAGCATATTACTTTTAGAATGCAAAGCGACCTAAGTTATATCAAATCGGTACTAGAAAAAATTCCAGAAGAGGAGGTAGAGAGTGCGTTTGATAGTAATAGAGAGTATCCAAATATCGAGCTTACGAGCACTGCTCGTGATGCATTAACGGTATTTCTATTTGAAGAGATATATAAAGAGTATGAGCTTATTTTAGTCTATAACTACTCAAAAGCAAATAGCAATGATGCCTATTTAAACCGTATCTTTCAGATTTTGATAGATGAGTCATTTTTTCATCTTAGAAGTTTTGGACAGATGATGGCTGATATGGGTATCCTATCCGTGCCAAGAAGCCTAATGGAGGAGATTTATAAATTTGATGACCTAAATCAGTTCCTAAAAGATGGGATAGAAGAGGAGAAAGGTGCAAAAGAGGAGTGCAGAAAACTGGCACAATCTGTCTCTGATAGTTCAGAGCATTTTGCATCATTCTTTATGTTTATTAACAACCAAGAGAATTATCATATCGCTCTTATGGAAGAGGCGTTAGAGTATATCATTGAGAACTCCACCCCCTAAGGG
>JALTGP010000263.1 GCA_027076905.1 Campylobacteraceae bacterium
AAGATGGAGATAACGAAGAGTTTATAAGAGCCATTGGCTATGTTGCTAAAGCTAGAGGAATGGCACAAATAGCAAAAGATACAGGTTTGGGTAGAGAGAGTTTATATAAAGCTTTTCGTCCTAATGCTAAACCAAACTAAAGTACCGTGTCATGAATAGCCACTTTTTACTCACAACTAAAAAGGTCGAGGGGTCTAGTAACAAATGTAAAATTTATTTGTTGCCTATTTTTTTACCCCTATTTTTTAGGGTTTTAAACTCAACATCCCTACCGTGAATGGCACTAAATCAAGCAAAATCACTTCTTCTTAGGATGCCCATTCTTCAAAACTTCATCCTTAGCAATATTTCTAGTTTTCATCAACAAAGGATAAGCATTATGCCGTTTTTTAATAGCCCTTGGTTCAATCCTCCCTCCTCTGTTTCCAATAACCTTTTTACCCATCAATTTTAGAAGGATTTACGAGATAATGTAGGTAGAGTTGAAGAGAGTTTTTAAAACTTATTTTCCTTGGTAACATCTTGTTATAGAGTGCAGAGTCAAGCATCAGTGAGCGAATAATATTGTAGGCTAAAAAATGTGTCCACATCTCTTTTTTAACTATTTCAGGACTCTTACATTTACTGGTTACTCCTATCTTCGGTGTAATCTATAGTCAATAACAACCAAAGTAAAAACCTACCACATTATCAAGACTACTTAGATTAAATCAATTTTTCTATTGCCTGATAAATCTCTTCTTTTGAATTTACAAAATCCATTTGAATATAATTGATAAGCAGACCCTCATATTTTACTCTTTTGTCTTGATGAAGGCTATTCGCATAGGCACTATTCCAAATATTAAAGTGTTCAGACAAAGTTCCATTTTTTTTGTCTTGATTAAAATTATCCATTATCTTTTGACCAAAAATTTTTAACCTCAATTTGAGAGCCACTTGAATAAATAGACCTCGGTTATTTTTACCCTCTACCCTATCACCCATACTATTTAAATAATAATTTAACTCTTTAAAATCATTCCCCCCATCATCGCGAGATTTCAAGATATGGTTGTTTATAAATGTATCTATCACATACCAGTGAAATTTAGGTGATAGCATCTCAGCACAATAGATTATAAAATGTAAGTTACCAAAATATTGTACCTTTTTACCTTTTCCTTTTTTATACCATATATCAGACTCGTTAACCCCTTGAATCTCTTTGGCTGATGTTACAAACTCCTTAACGTCTTTTCTTTCTATAAACTGGTTTAATCTCATTGGCTCTTTGTCATCTAAAACTCTATATTTATTTCCTAATTTAAAAACATCTTTTAGGTTGCCCATTTGTGATTTATGATAGATATCTAAAGCTCCATTTGGGAATGCAACACTTACTAATTGGTCTGTTTTCATTGTCTGTCCTATTTTATATTTTAGAACTAAAATAAGTATAATATAAAACTTATTATAGTACATCTTGATAATACTAAAATAAGTATAATATATAACTGATTATAGTCTAATATATCATCCAAAAGTAAAGGGGTCGAACTAACAGGGTCGAGTCACAAATATAAAGTCATTTTGCTCGTTCCCACTCCGTCCTCGGCAATGCCAATGAAATAAGCTTTTTTTGACCAATTTATAGTTCGGGTGTAAACACGCCGATTCCGAAAATACGACTTGCATATACGGAACCGACGGCTTCAGCCTCGCTATATTTGGGAATTAATTCCTTATTTCAATGGCATTGCCGTCCTCGGTGGGAACGGATATGAGAGTAACAATAACAAAACAAGCTTAGGAGTCTATCATTACTCTAAAACGGATTAATCATCTCCATCTCAAAACTATTATTTCGAGTAATCAAAACAACCCCCTTAGCCAAACAAGATGAGGCAATCAATGAGTCCATAATAGGCATTGGTCTTCCCATCTTTTGAAGCTGTCCGTTTATCTCTCCCCATTTTAACATGGTCTATTTATCAATTATTCGACCATCAAAACGTTGCATAAGGTCATTGTCTAAGCAACTTGATAGCATTTTTATTTTTTTAGATTGATGTTCTTTATCCAATTTTTCAATCCCAAAACGAATCTCTCCAATAGTAATCACTGAAAGATAAACATCAAGTGAATTTACATAGTCTAACCTCAACCTGAAACCTCCAACCTCAGGTGTCAGACGTTGAATATCCACCTAATTAAAAAAACTACCAAACTTACCCCTCTTTACACTCAAACTCCAAGCAAATCTCTTGATTAATCCTACCAAAACTATTAGTTTTTAACCGAG
>JALTGP010000264.1 GCA_027076905.1 Campylobacteraceae bacterium
CTGCATCGGTTCTTCCACTTCCTATAATCTCTCCTGTAATTCCTAACGATTTTAGCGTAGTCTCTATGGTGGTGGTTATGGTATTTTTAGTGCTTGTCTGCTTTTGAAATCCTTTGAAGTGAGTGCCATCATAGGCGATAACTGCTTTTACTCGCATATTTTTTCTTTCATCAAAAAAACCTTGATACTTTGTATTTGAAAATAAGATGACTAATGAGAGATATTCCTATCACAAAGAGACCTAGCATCATAAAGTCACCTTGATTTTTAAGGAAAGTGGCAATTATATACATAGAGACAATGGTAACACCTAATATATGATAGGCGTAGTTTTTTTGGTATCTTGGATTGATAATAGAAAAAGAGGCAATAATAGGAAATGTCATCATGGGGATAAGTGAGATAAAGATAAAGAAGAGTATTTTTCTCTTTCTTTTTTTATGATAAGAGAGTTTAACCCAATATTCGATAATGTTATTATAGTTAAATCCCTTCGCCTCTATGTTTTGAAAAATTTTCATTTTTTGATAAAGTATTTCTTTTAGAGAACTCTGTGCAAAGGTGTAGCCACTCCCCTCTTTTAGAGTGAGTTCTATAGAGGAGTTTTGATTGTTGATGGTAGCCTCTTTGGCAATAAAAAGTTGATTTGATAGCTCTTTGCTGTTTGGTTCTTCTCCTTTTTTGTAGATGACCACATCTTTCATGGTATCTCCCTCTTTGCTCTTAACATAGATAAAAAAGTTACCAAACTTCTGTCCTAGTTGTGAGGCGTTGATATTGAGTTTGGCATGGCTTATTTTTTTTGCTTGAAAGATTTTGAACTGCTGTTTTGCTTGTGGCATTTTAGCTAAAGAGAGGAGAAGTAGCAGGGTAGAGAAAATAATGGCAATAACTTTTATCTGAAAGATAAGTTTTTTGGATTGTACACCCAAAGAGATGAGTGCAATCAGCTCATTTTCATTGGATAGACGTAGCAGGGTAGTGGCTACAGCAACTAAAAATGAGATGGGTAGGGTATAGAAAAGTATGGCAGGAATATTATAGCTAAAGAGTTTTATCATCTCTAAAAAATTGACCTGAAAGAGTGCCGTTAGAGATGATATTTTAACAATAAAGACCAATGATCCTATAAAAAATAGGGGTAGAAAAACAGTCAAGAAAGATTTAGTAAAGTTTTGAGATATATATCGGGATAGACTCACATTACTAGACTTCATGATGCTCTTTTTAGCCATACATAACCCACTGAGCCATTGTCTCAAATTGGCTATCAAGTAGATAAACAATAAAGGTGGCAATAGCTAAAAATGGCACAAATGGAACAGCCTTATCTTTTGCCAATAGAGAGGGTATCATCGCCAATATAGCAGAGAGAAATAGTGCATAGAAGAAGTGAGGGAAGCCCAGTAATGCTCCCATTGTTCCTGCTACAATAATATCTCCCTCTCCCATCGCCTCTTTGTTTAAAAAGTAGCTAAGGTAGTAACGAAGTAGGGCAAGAGCCCCTGCTGCCATAAGGGCATATTGCAAAGACTCAATGGCGTTGACACCTATAATAGAGATAGCCAGTGCTAAGAGGTTTAGACTGTCAGGTACTGCCATATATTTAAAGTCAATCATCACTAGACCCAAAAGTAAAAAGAAGGTTAAAAAGACAAATGGTAGATACCAAACAAGCCCAAGTTTAACAAAGAGCAACACAAAAATAATACCTGTTATAAACTCTATTAAAGGGTATTGCATGGAAATAGATTCTTTACAAAAAGCACATTTTCCTTGCAGAAATAGCCATGAAAATATGGGAATATTATGATACCATTTTAACGCCATCTGGCAACTTTGGCACTTTGATGGGGGGAAAGCGATGTTTTCGCCCTTGGGAATTCGATAGATAAGTACATTTAAAAATGAACCCATCACAATTCCAACAATAAAAATAAAAACAGTTAGTAGTATATCAGGCATTTAAACCCCTCCAAATCTTCGATTTCTGTGTATATAATCTTCTATAATAGTCTCAAGCTCTTCTGCTGTAAAATCAGGCCAAAGCGTTTTAGTAAAGAAGAACTCAGAGTAGCTAAGTTGCCAAAGTAAAAAATTTGATAAGCGATGCTCTCCACTTGTTCTAACCATTAAATCTATATCAGTATAGGGGGTATTTAGTTCTGCACCCAAACTCTCTTCAGTTATCTCTTCATCTCTTTTTGCCAGTTGTGTGGCTGCTTTGGCTATCTCTTCACGTGAACCATAGTTGAGTGCTAAAATCTGTGTCACATTGGTATGGTGTGCTGTTTGCTCTTTAATAGAGGCTATCGTCTCTTGAAGTTTAGGAGAGAATCCCTCTATATTGCCAACGGTCTCAAATTTAGCTCCAAACTTATGATAAGTAGTCAACTCTTTTTTGAGCCATCTATCAAGAAGTTTCATCAAAAAATCTACCTCATATTTTGGACGTTTCCAGTTTTCGGTGCTAAAAGCATATAGGGTAACGGTCTCTATGGTTTTATGTTCGGCACAATATTTTGTGATTTCACGAATAGTATCCGCACCTTTTTCATGCCCTTTGGTTCTTATGTAACCTCTCTCTTTTGCCCATCTTCCATTACCATCCATAATGATGGCAAGATGTTGTAGTCTATTTTTTTCCATAAATTATTCTTTATATTATTATTTTATTTTTTTATATTATTTAATTTCTATTATTTTACATCTATTAATTATTTAATTTTTGACTCTCTTCTAAAATTTTAAAAGATAAATCCAGTTTACTGGCTGTTCCTAAATCAATACTCTCTTTTTGGTTTATAAAGGTAATGCTATTTTCTGTTGTACCGAAACTTTGACTATCTTTTAAGAAATTGTAGCATACAGCATCTACTTTTTTAGAGATTAAACTATTTTTTGCATTTTCTAAACCACTCCTTTCATCCATTTCTGCTTTAAACGATACTGTGGTGAGATTCTCTTTCTTAATCGTGTTAATGATATCATTTGTCTGTTTAAGTTTAATATCCCAACTCTCTCCAATATCACTCTTTTTCATCTTTCCTATCTGTGGGAACTTAGGGGTAAAGTCAGCTATTGCTGCGACCATAAAGAGATAGGGTTTTTTTTGAATCAGATGAATAGGGTCAGAGCTGTTCATGGTGGCTTTGCTCATTTTACCTTTTTTTGCAACCCTTACTGCATCGACAGTATACTCTAGCATCTCTTGTGCATCTTCTACTTCGATAATATAGATGTCACTTGGAATACTATGATGCTCTTTGGTTGTAATGAGACAGACATCAGCCCCTTTAAGATAGAGTGCTGTTGCCAATGCATTTGCCATTTTTCCTGATGAGAAGTTGGAGAGGTAGCGAACATCATCTATTTTTTCGCGTGTTCCACCTCCTGTTAGTACCACTTTTCTATCTTTCCAAAAATCGTCTTCTAAGAGTTGTTGGGTAGCTTGATAGAAGATGTCAATGGGTTCTGCTAATGCACCATTTCCCTCATCCCCACAGGCTAAAAATTTGGATTGAGGAGAGATAATAGTCACCTCATTAACTGCCAACATCTTAAGAGAACCTACAGTATAGTGATGCTCTATCATATTGGTATTTGCCGCGGGAGCAACCAGCAGAGGTTTGGTAAAGGCAAGAGCTGTTTGAAGCAAGATATTATCGGCGATGCCTTTGCTTAGTTTGTTAAGTGTATTTGCAGTAGCAGGAGCAATAACAAAGATATCACACGCTTTTCCGATATCAATATGGTTGAGTGACGAAGCCCAACTTTCAGTTTTTTCGGTAAGCACAGGATTTCTGGTGAGTGCTTCAAATGTGAGAGCTGAGACGAAGCGTTCAGCAGAGGGGGTCATGACAACATGAACTTTTGCCCCTGCTTTTATAAAAAGTCTGACTACTTCACAAGCTTTATAAGCAGAGATGCTTCCTGTGATGCCCAAAAGAACGGTTTTATTGGTTAAATTTATCTGCATATTATGACTTTCCAAAAAATTTATAGAAGAAGTTAGATATCCTCTTTAGAGGAGGACGCGAGATGGCTAGTTCTCCTTGTTTGACATTTTTAGCAAGGGTTGTTCCTGCTGCAATAATGACATCATCTTCTATGGTAAGTGGGGCAATAAGTTGGGTGTCACTTCCCACAAAAACATTTTTGCCAATGGTTGTTTGGTATTTCTTTTTACCATCATAGTTACAGGTGATTACTCCTGCACCGATATTTGAGCCACGCTCAATAGAGGCATCTCCTATATAGGCAAGATGACCTGCTTTTACCCCATTTAGGGTTGATTTTTTGACTTCGACAAAGTTCCCAATATGGGTATCAGTAATGTGTGCAAGTGGACGTAGTCGCCCTATTGGACCCACATCGGAGTTGATAATGGTGGCATCTTCTATGACAGAGTGTGTTTTTATATGGGAATTCTCTAGGTAGCTTTTACCAAGTATGGTTACACCATTTTCGAGGATACACTCCCCTTTAAAGTTTGCACGAATATCAATGTATATGGTAGTGGGAAGACGCATACTCACTCCTTGGTTCATCCACTTCTCTTTGATACGCTGTTGCATAATTTCCTCGGCAATAGAGAGGTCCAGTTTGGAGTTCACCCCTTTAAACTCTGTCTCTTCCACATAAATAGGGGTAACGGTTAAGTTTTCATCAACGGCCATTTTTATTATGTCTGTAAGATAGTACTCTTTTTGAGCATTATTGTTTCCTATTTTAGGGATATATCTATTAAGTAGATTGCTATTAACACAGTAGATACCTGCATTAACCGTTTTTATATCTTTTTGTGTTTGGTTACAATCTTTCTCTTCTACAATCTCTTGAACTTTTTGATTGGCAATAATAACACGTCCATATCCTGAAGGATTAAGCAATTTAATGACGGACATATTAATATCCGCATCTCCTTTGGTAAGTGCTAAAAGTGACTCTTGTGTGATAAGTGGCATATCACCATTTAATATAAGTGTTTTTTTATATTTAGTTTTTACCCCTTTCATTGCTCCACCTGTTCCTGGGAACTTCTCTGCCTCTTGGATATGGAAGTTTATGTTTTTATACTCCTGTTCAATATGCTCTTGTACACGAGTAGCTTGATGATAAAGTATTATGGTAATATCATCAGATATTTTTTGTGCAGCATCTATAGCATGAAAGAGCATCGCTTTTCCTGATATCTCGTGTAGAACTTTTGGGGTCGTAGATTTCATTCGACTCCCTTTTCCTGCTGCTAATATGACGACAGATATGGACATTTTTTGTACCTTTTAGATAAAATATCAATTAATTTTTAAAAAGTATTATATCCAATACAAATTAAGGTAATAAAGTGAATTGTAAACATTTTGGAATATGTGGCTCTTGTACTGTTTTTGAACCAGACTATACAGAAGAGCTAAGAGAAAAAGAGCAGAGAGTCTTAGGATTGTTGTCTCCGTTTAAGGTGAACTCATTAGAGGTTTTTTCAGCCAATGAGTCCAACTATAGGGCAAGAGCAGAGTTTAAAATATGGCATGATGAGGGTGGTGCAAACTATGCTATGGGACAACTTGATAAGCAGGGGGCTACTAATATTGTTGAGTGTCCTAAGGTGATTATTCCTATAGAAAAGAGAATGCAACCTCTACTGAATGAAATTAATAATTCAGAAGTGTTAAAGAGTCGTCTATTTACGGTTGAATTTCTATCTACCACTACAGATGAGTGCCTTATTACTATGATATACCATCGAAAACTAGATAGAGTATGGGAAGAGGAGGCACGGGCATTGGAAAAACTACTTAACGCCTCTATTATTGGACGAAGTCGAAAACAAAAAGTAGTTTTAACCCAAGAGTATGTTACTGAAAAGCTTTATATTGATAAAAAATATTATCTTTATCGTCATTATGAGAGTGGTTTCACTCAACCCAACCCTGAGGTAAATATTAAGATGATTGAGTGGGCTCTCAAACAGGCAAAAAAGGTTAAAGAGGGGGATTTTTTAGAGAGCTATTGTGGTTTGGGAAACTTTACCATTCCTATTTCTAAATATTTTACTAAAGTTTTAGCCACAGAGATTAGTAAAGGCTCTATAAAATCAGCTAAGGAGAACTGTAAACTAAATGGCATAGATAATATCTCTTTTATTAGATTATCATCAGAAGAGATGACCGAGGCTCTGAATAAAACTAGAGAATTTACACGTCTAAAAGATGTAGATTTGAATGATTATAGCTTCTCAACTGTATTGGTAGACCCACCAAGAGCAGGGCTTGATATTGATACTATAGAGTTGATTTCTAAAATTAAAAATATTATCTATATCTCTTGTAATCCTGAGACATTGGTTAGAGATTTGGCGAGATTATCACTTACTCATACCATAGAAGATAGTGCTATTTTTGACCAGTTTCCCCATACTCATCATATTGAATCAGGGGTATTTTTGGTAAAAAAATCAATTTTTTAAGTTATTTAGAACATAAAGTTACATGAGTTATGCAAATTATTAAGAAATTAGTAAACTCTCTTTAATTTTTGTTTATCTTCTTATATAATTTAATTTAAAAAGTCGAAAGCAATCTAAAAAATGGGGAGGATTAATAATGGGTTGGGAAAAATATAAAGAAATCTCTCTTGTGATTGTTGATGATGACTCTTTTACAAGAGAGTTACTTACCACAATATTTAAGCAAAAGACGCAATTGAATGTTTACAGCTTTTCTAATACAGATGATGCTTTAAATTTTCTTAAAAAAAGTAAGGTTGAGTTGATATTATTAGACTTTTCTATGATAGAATCTTCGCTATTAGCAGATGATGGTCAAGAATTTTTAGAGATTATAAAATTGGATAAAGAAAAAGAGAGACCTTTAATTATTTTAATGACAATAGAGCGTTTAACCAAAAATAGGATTAAGGAGTTGGGGGTAGATTACTCAATAAG
>JALTGP010000265.1 GCA_027076905.1 Campylobacteraceae bacterium
TATAAGTAAAGATGATAATATAATATAAAACAGGAGAAAACAGATGTTAAAATATAATCTCTTATTAATACCTATTATGTCAATTGGTTTAAATGCTCAAAGTGATACAGAGACCTCATCACCAAAAAATGATGATGTCAAATTTGCCATAGAGGTAGGAGGAGAAACAGGCTTTTGGAATCCTGGAATATCAGGAAATGTAATGGATTATGACACAGAGGGGCTATTTTTAGGTTTTGGAAAACTAAAAATAAAACTTTATGATTCAGATGTCTTTACTCTTGAAAAGTATGGAACATTAACATCATCAGAAAATCAAGACGAACTACTTACCTCCTATAAAAATGATAAGAAGCAGGAGTCAGCCATTGATGGGATTAGAGTCTCTTTACAACTAATAAAAGTTATCAACTATCTCTTTGATAAAAACTGGCTAAATAGTTTAGAGTATGAGTACAACACACGAGATTTTATGGGAAGTGCCATGCTAATACAAAACAGTATCTACTGGTATGGTAAACTCAATGATGGTGTTATTAATGAGGACTTTTCAGTACTAGAAAGGGGGGATAATCTATCATTTAAAACAAAATTCACAAGTCATAAACTCTCCTATCGTTTCGATGATATTTTAAGTAAATTAACTGCTCTAAAAGGAAGTTATCTCTCAGTAGGTATTTTTGATGAAGAGTGGTCAAAACCTACTTTTGTAGGAGATACAGGACTCAATGGTGAGCTACCTGTAGTTTTTGACTCCAACTACTACTCAAAAGGAATCAGTGGTAAACTTGGTATAAAAAAGCGACATTATGATGTCAATACCTATTTTGATTATGGTGTAGATAACGAAATGAAAATTATACAAAAGGGTGATAACTATAGTGATTTAAACAAAAATGTTGATATCTATACTGTAGGTCTAAAAGGTGACTATAGATTTGAAGACATCTACTCCAATAATCTTTTTGCTACAGATATCATTATTGGGGCAGGAGTGCAATATAATCAGATAAGCCAAGATAAAAGCGACCTTGATGCAGAGACCCTCTACGGTATCAATGCAGGGGTAGAAGTTATCTTTTAGGAGGATAAAGTCATGTTAAATAAATTAGTTACAGTCATCTCTTTGGCTCTTCTTTTAAGTGGATGCAAACTAGCCTCTAATGCACTACACAAAGCAGTTGCACCAAAACTTCATAATTACAATCAAAGTAGCGAAGCCCTAAAAAAGTGTAACTTAGATAAAACCATAGATATTATTGGCAATAACCAAAATAAATTACTTAAAAACTCAGAACTTGGACTGGCTCACTACTTTAACAATAACTATCAGCAATCCAATAAAAATTTTGATAACGCCATAAACTTATATAGAAAAGATGAGAATAAAGCAATTATCTCCCTCTCAAACATCGCAAGAAAAAAGTATCAAGCAGAGGGGTTTGATAAGGTCTTTTTGCACAACTACAAGGCGATAAACTATCTTATGTTAGGAGATGCACAAGCCAGTAGAGTTGAGGCAAAAAACTCAAATGCTGTTCAGCAACAAGAGAAATTAAAGCTATATCAATTTAAAGAGAAAAATACCAAATCAAATAAAAATTCTCATCTCATCTCACGTTATCAAAAACTATTCAATAGTGTAGACCCAAAACATCACCCTTATCAAAACCCTTTTGCCTATTATATCTCTGCTTTGGGTTATGCCGAAGACGGGGACTATGATAATGCAAAAGTAGACATACGAAATGCTATCAAATACAGTTTTGAGAATCAATTCTTACAAGACAAACTTTTAAGTTATCAGAAAAAAGAAAAAGAGCCAACCATTGAACTCTTTTTTGATGTAGGACAGTCCCCTCTAAAATCACAAAAACAGCTCAAAATGGATATGGGAAATGGAGAGCAAAGAATGGCATATCTTCCCAATTATACCCTAGATAAAAGTAACAATATCTCTTATATTAAAATCCTAGATAGTAAAAATGTAGAAGTAACAAAAAGTTCACTTCTATCAGATATTAATGCGATAAAAGTAAATGAGTTTAGAGAGAAACTTCCTGCTATATTATCTATTCTCACAAAAGAGGCTTCTATCTCTATAGGCTCACAACTGTTAGATGAAAAATCAAAACTTTTGGCTACTATTTTCAAAACAGGTAGTGCCATCTATGGTCAAAATGATATCTCCACTTGGTCGCTACTTCCCCAAAAAATTTTAGTTGTCTCATTTGTGCCTAAAAAAGAGGAGCGTTACAGAATGGTTAT
>JALTGP010000266.1 GCA_027076905.1 Campylobacteraceae bacterium
GTATATTTACTATTAAGATAAAAAGAGAGGACTGCTCCTATGGCGTAGCCTATCATGTTACTCTCTATGGCATGAAGTCCAAAAAACATCAAAGAGAAGACAATAGAGAAACCTACTAAAGTGTTAGCAATCCCTACCAAATTATATCTTAAAAACTCAAAAAAAATCATATCTCTTGGTCTATAATATAACGAGGTCGCTCCTTGATTTGTTGAAAAATTCGCCCCACATACTCACCTATAATTCCTATACTCATTACCTGAATACCCCCAATAAGATATATAGAGGTCATCATAGATGCCCAACCAAGTACTGTCTCTCCTAGGATAAACTTCTCCACCAAAATCCACAATATCATAAGCAAAGAGAAGAAAAACATCAAAAACCCTGCCACCGTAATCACACGTAGAGGCATCACCGAAAAGGAGGCAATTCCATCAAGGGCAAAAAAGAGCATCTTTTTAATAGGATACTTTGTCTCTCCTGCAAAACGCTCATCTCTTGTGTAGTAGATAGAGCATGACCTAAAACCAATAAGAGGGATAATTCCGCGTAGAAATAGATTTATCTCTTTGAACTCAGCAAGAGAGTTTAGAGCCTTTTTACTCATCAGCCGATAGTCAGCATGATTGTGAATACTCTCTACCCCCATATAGCGTTGGAGCGTATAAAATAGCCCTGCTGTATGACGTTTGAAGCTTGTGTCTTTGCTTCTGTCCTCTCTTACCCCATAAACCACATGGTAACCCTCTTTGTACTTTGCCACAAACTCTTTTACCAGCATAATATCATCTTGTAAATCTGCATCCATAGAGATAAGTGCATCTGCCTCATCTTTGAGTTGCATGAGTCCTGCTATTAGTGCATTTTGATGACCAAAGTTTCGTGAGAGTTTAATCCCTTTAAAAAATGTGAACTCTTCGCTATATGCTTCAATCTGCTCCCATGTTCTGTCTTTGCTTCCATCATCAACATAGCAGATAAAACTATCTTCTGATATCTCTTCTCTTTCCATCATGGAGGAGAAGAGTTCGCTTAAGCGTTTGGTAGTTTCGCTCAAAACCTCCTCTTCATTATAACATGGAATTACAATTCCTAATTTCATTCTTTTCCTTTGTAGTAGCTTTATCTTTTACTTAAATTATAACATAATCCCAATATCATGGATAATATGCTCCACCAAAGATTGCCCTCCTAGGTCAATTTTGGAGCGTTCATATGCCAAACATTTATCTGAAATGGGGACATTTCCACGCTTATAAAATCGGATATTGTAGTTTTTGTCTCGCACGGTAATCGCTTCGCCATTATTGATGATATGAGGGGAAAAAGGGATATCTATAATACCATTTTTAATGGAGTTAAAGACCTGTCGCCATAGGGTATCAGCAGGATCATTAAAGACTGCTTCCATGATATCATCTACCATCTGGGTTAGATTCTCCTCCTCCTCTTCGTCTGTTATCACGGGGATACCTCGTAGCATATTGAGGGTGTATTGGGTGTTTCGTACTGCTGAGGCATTGACCTCTTTGGTTGGGATTCCAAAAGACTCATCTCGTGTTTTGGTAATCATTTTGTCCGCTCGAATCATCGAGGCGATGACGGTAGAGGTGTTTATAAGAGAGTCAGAGAACTCTTTGTTTCGTGGAAATGCCCCCATCCATTGGTGATAAACAAGGTGAATATTAGCATCGCCACAACCGATTTTATATGCATATTTTCGTGCCATCTTTTTAATCACGTTGGCACTAACAATATCTTGGGACATTGAGCCTGTTTGTGAGAAGCTCACCGAAAATGATTTGACACCCTCCTCTAGGGAAAGCAACATCTCTAGCAGTTGAATCACAATCACAATCGCAGGGGGTTGAAGGGTGGCAGAGAGTGGTCCAAATGACTCACGGTTTATAGGCTCATTTAGTTCTGAGTAATCTGCACAAACACGCTCTACATATTTCCAATAGAGAAATGCTTTGTCTAGTGGGAAGTTTTTGGAGTAGGGAAGCAGATAGGTGATAGGACCGCCCTCTATCTCAAAAATACCCGATGCTAGTGCCACTTCGATAAGCAGTCGTGCATCAGGTGTTCCATGTCGTAGACTAATTGGGGTATCGTAGTGTGTTACCATCTTTCGGGTAGTTCTGTAACCGTGGTTGACCAGAGGATAGCCGTTTAGCATATTCTCATCATTCTCTTCGGAGAGGGCTAACATCTTTTTTGCCATCTCATAGTCGTTGAGTCGGGTGTTGCTGTCGATAGTAAGAGGAAGGATATCTACCCCTGCACCTGTAAACTCACCATAGAGTTCAAACACCTTGTCATAGGTTGGAAATCCCCCACGAGGTTGTACCAAGATTTTATTGGAGTTTTTAAACCTGTGTGAGATAAACAGATTTTTACTCGCACCAGAGATAAACTCTTTTATCTCATCAAAATCAAAACTGTCAGTATAGGGGGTTCTGGTGATTATCTCTCGCTCTTTTTGAAACATACTATTTGACATACTATCCACCTACCTTTTGATTTTTGGCCAATGCCTCTTCTATGCTATCTAGCCCCTCATTGAGGTCAACTTGATGAAAGACCAAATCAAACCCATAGGCTTTATATTTTGGTAGTAGCTCCTCTTGGGTTGCTTCTCCTACACTGAGGTTTCCCCCAATGGCAAAAATAACACCTTCTAAATCAAAACGACTCTTTAAAAAGAGTAAATCACGACTCCACCCCTCTGCTTCACCATTGAGAGAGGAGATAAGTAATAAATCAGCATCAGTCTCAATAACTGCATCAATAAACTCTTCTAAATAGGTATTCACCCCCAAGTTAAACACCTCAAATCCTCGCTCTTTTAGGGATATCTCAATCAATCTATTGGCAACCACATGGATATCATTTCCAACTACTCCTGTAACAACTCTCATCTACACACCTTGTATTAGTGTTAAAATTTTATCAGATATTGTTTAAAATTGAGTCAATTTGTATTTGCCCTAAGGTATAATTAGAGAAAAAATTGGATAATCTATGTTTACTTTTTCAAAATATATCTATATTATAACGCTACTTCTCTATCTTGTCGCATTGACAACGGTTGTCTCTACGGCTCATATCTCAGGATATAAGACATTTTTAGAAACCATGACACGCGAAAATGGTTTTTTTGAGACGCTTTCTGTAATACTCCTCTTTATCATCTCTTTTTATGGTGTCACCTATGCCATTAAAAGCCGTGAACAACTTAGTAAAATAGCATTTATCTCTATTATTGGCTTTGCGTTGGTAGCATTTTTAGGAGGGATGGAGGAGATAAGTTGGGGGCAACAGCTGTTTCATTTTCAATCGGGTGATTTTTTCTTAAAAGAGAACCTTCAGCATGAGACGAACCTTCACAATTTAATCCCCGCTACCATCTTTAGTGGGATTATTTACTTCTCTGTTTATATCTTTTTTATCTTTGTTCCTCTATTTTATAAAATCTTTAATACTCAACTCAAACAGTATCGCCTACTGGGCTATTTTGATATCAGCCCTCATATTATCTTAGTAACGCTATTTGCCTCCTCTTTTCAGATGTTTTTTTATAATTACATAGGGAGTTGGACAGACATGATTACCTTTTTTATTGCCTTGATTCTCTTTGGCTATTATCTATGGTCACAGCCTAGTATCTTTTGGATAAAGCTTCATTTTGCATTTATCTTGATTGCCACCACGCTCTCACTATGGTCTCATGAGGTCTACCGTTTTAAAAATATGCAATATGAGATTAGAGAATCTTTTGTGGTATTGGCTTCATTGTTGATATTTATTGAGTTGATTAGCAAGGAGAAAAAAATACCTCTTTAGGGGGATAATCTTATTGAAATTGATGAGAAATATTTTTTTGTAGAGAAAAACTACACTTAAAAATAATATGAGTCTAATCGAAACTCCTACAGTAAAATATTTTTGTTTATTAACCTCTTTCTCTTCGATTTGCTAATAACTACCGTACTTCCTCTAAGAATTTATTAACTTTATGTTATCCTATTACTATTAATAAAATAAGTTATGGATTAAAATGAAATATATTATAAGTTTACTTTTTTTTACGATTGCTGTTTTTGGATTTGATTATCATCTCAAATCTTATAAAATGGCAGAAGGTGTGGAGTGTTTTTTTGGACTCTCCTCAACAGCTAATGAGATAAATGGAGGGAATATTGTTAACTCCTGTTATGTCCAAACCAAAGAGGGCTATGTAGTGATAGATAGTGGTCCTACCTACGGCTATGCTCAACAAGCCAATCAGGTAATAAATAATAAAAATAGACTTCCTGTTAAATATCTTATCAATACGACCGCCGAAGAGGCACATATCTTGGGGAGTAGTTTTTATAAAGAGCAGGGTGCAAAATTAATTGGACCCAAAGAGTATAAGAGATATGAAGGTAGAAAATCTTTTGAACTTGAAAAAAGTATTGGTTCTGATACTTTTCAAAACACACGTATAGTTCCCATAGACCAATATGTAGAGTCTGATAAGAGCATTTATGTTGGTGGTCTTAAGATTGATATTATCAAAATAATTAATAATAATGACCACTATCTTATCGTCTATATTCCTGATAGGGATATTATTTTTGTGGGAGATATGATTTTCAACAATCGTCTGCCTTCTTTAAAAAATGGTCGCTCTATTGTTCGTTGGTTGGAGGCAATCAAAAAAATAGAGGAGACTTCGTGGAAACGACTAATCTCCTCTCATGGAATCAATACACGCTATACTGCAATGAAAAATACTAAAAGTTATTTAACCATTCTTAGAGATACTGTCAGTCAAAAGATAGAGAGTGGAGAGACCAAAGAGAGCATTATAAATAGTACCCAAATGTTCTCATTTATGGAAGAACCACTCTATCCTGAATATCATAGAGACAATGTCTCTTTTGCCTATGATGAACTCTCCCAATATCATGGATTTTCCCAAGAACTTCCTAAAATAGAAAAGAGAGAATCCATACAGAGTAAAAGCATGATAGCTCCTCCAAAAACCACAACCGAAGAGGTGATTGTTCCTAAAGCTTTTCAAAAAGAATTAATACCAAAATTTGTTAAAAAACATAGAGAACCCAATATTCGTTATTATAATTTTTACCAAGCAATCAAAAAAGCAAAAGAAGATAAAAAGATTCTCTTAATAAAAGTACGTTCAGATAACTGTCCATTTTGTAATGAACTGGATACTGTTTTAAAGAAAAATAACGAAGTAAAAAGATTAATTAATCAAAATTTTGTTATGGTAACAATGAATAATTCACGAGATGAGCTACCTTTAAATCTTCATATAGGGCTAACCCCCTCTTTGGTATTTATTCGTGCCGACAGAGAAGAGGTGAAGATGATTATACCAGGGATAGAGACTTTGGGTGAGTTGATTGATACATTAAAAGAGGGCATCGTCGATGGACGTAGAGAAGGATATTTAAACTGATGAAAAAAGTAGGGAAGATTTTAGAACTTTTTATCTCGATAGAGGGTGCAGAAAATAGGGTAAAAAAAGCATCATTCATGGTTGATAAGAGTGGAATTTTGGGTGATAAATTTTATGGAAAGAGTATTCAACGCTCTATTCTTTTAAGTTCAGAGGATAGTTATCTATTGAGCAAAGAGCAGGGAATTGAACTCTCTTATGGTCTATTGGGTGAGAATATTTTGATGGATTTCAATCCCTACTCATTGGATGTAGGTACGAAGCTAAAGATAGGAGAAGTGACACTAGAGATTACCCAAGCGTGTACCATTTGTAACCATCTTTCCAAGGTCGATAAAAAGCTTCCAAAGCTTTTAAAAAATGACCGAGGTATCTTTGCTAAAGTAATCAAAAGTGGTAGTATCCATGTGAATAATGCTGTTTTTATGTTATAATAAAATAAAAAAGATAAAAATATGAGAAGAAAACTATTAACACTTTTGGTGGTATTACTATTTACAGGATGTTTTTCAGATGAGACAACCTCAAATGAAAAAGTAACAGATAAGCAACTTAATGAGTTAAACAGCTCTAAAATTGAAAAAACAAAAGATAAAAAAGTTTCGACTAAAAAAGCTTCTCTGTTTACGCTAACAACCACCAAGGGTAAGAGTTTAAATATAGATGAGCTTGATGGTGGATTAGCCATACATGAGCTTAAAGATAAAGTTGTTTTTTTGATATTTTTTGGGCATAGATGTCCGCCATGTCTGGCTGAAATACCTGCACTTATTGAATTGACCAAAGAGGGACACAAAGATTTAGAAATTATGGCGATAGAGGTACAAGGGCTAAACAACAGTTCACTTGAAAAGTTTGCAAAATATAAAGGTATCAACTACTCTTTAATTTCTGCTGATAATAACCAAGATTTCATTAGCTATGTGGGAGGAAAAGCAGGATGGAGTGGTGCGATTCCTTTTCTACTCGCAATGAATAGTAAAGGTGTGGTACAGATGGTACATACAGGAGGGCTGGGAAAAGCTCAATTTGATAATATCTTCAAAGAGATAAAAGCTCAAAATTAATTTCAAAAATATTGGAAATGATGGCTTTATCCTTGCCCTCTTCGGGATGAAAGCTATCATCTCCAAATCTTAATACTGGTGAACCTCACTCTTCATGCAATCTCATTAGGCTATTTTCCATTTATCTCGATTTGCCAATATCTATAGAAGAGACAAAAAAACAGTTCTATCTTTTTAGTTTCAAGAGTATATCAAAGAACATTTTACAAACCAAGAGATAATCATGCTCAAAAAGCGTAACACAGATGATGTGTTAATATTATCTATCTTTCCTAATGGTAAACTTTATGATATGAGTGGTAATTCTTTGGATGATAGTAGTGTGGTGGAGATATGGAAGATTATTTATGT
>JALTGP010000267.1 GCA_027076905.1 Campylobacteraceae bacterium
AATATTATTTTGGTAACTTTTAACGGTGGCAATTTCTCGGATTAGACCTGTAAACATGATTCCTCAATATGATTAAATTTTAATAGGAGAATTATAGAGAAAAATTATAAAAATTGGGCTGTTCACCCCATTAGGAATGCAAATTAAATAAGTGCCAATTTTCATAGGTAAATAAACGAATAGATTTAGCTATAGTTTGACGCAGGACTACTCCCTGTAATTCAAGGAAAAGTAGAGTTAAAGATATTTGTTTAGTTGCCTTTGAAATTTGGTAGTTATTTAATTTGTATTCCTAAGAAAAATTTCCTAATTTTTATCCTCATAATATATAAAATTTTAACCTTATAAGGGTATAATTTATAAAAAAGAGTCCATCATGATAAAAAGAAGCATTGCTCCTCTCTTGAAAATTGCATTAGAAATTTCTCCGATTGTTCTGCTTAGTGGGGCAAGACAGGTCGGTAAATCGACACTCTCTTCAAACTTTTTTAAAAACTATGTCACGCTTGATGATGTTGATTTGAGAGTTACAGCGATTGAGAATCCTAAAGGGCTTATCAATAGGATTGAAAAGCCAATCTGCATTGATGAGATTCAAAAAGCTCCCAATCTGTTAGAAGCCATTAAAATAGATGTAGACCAAGACCGAGTGAATGGCTCTTATCTCCTAACTGGTTCAGCCAATTTATTAGATATGAAAAAAACAAAAGATACTTTAGCAGGTCGTATTATTGAACTTTCGCTCTATCCTTTAAGTGCCAAAGAGCGAAACAATAAACCAACACAAAATGTGGTCGATATGCTTTTTAACAGAGATTTCTCTTGTGAGAAGATAGAAACTAAAGTCATAGAAGAGAGCATTATTTTAGGTGGTTACCCTGAAATTTTACGACTAGATAGCGAACTAAAAAGGAGACTTTGGTTTAGCTCTTATATCTCGACTTACATAGAACGAGACGCAAGAGAGTTAGGAGAGATACGAGAGATAAATAACTTTTTTAAATTTTTCAATGTGATTGCACCTAGAACAGCAACCCTTTTAAATAAATCAAAAATAGCCAAAGCAACAGCCCTAAAAGACTCTATGGTAGACAACTTTTTAACCATATTGGCACAACTCTATCAAGTGGAATTGGTACGACCTTATTCTGAAAATATTGGTAAACAGTTTGTCAAATCTCCAAAACTGCATATGATAGACACAGGAATAGCCTGTCACATGCTTCGCATAAAAAATGCAAAAACACTCAATGAGTCTCACTATAAAGGTCAGATTTTTGAAACATTTATATTTTCAGAACTCAAAAAGCACATTAGTTTTGCCGTAGATAATACCGATATATTTCACTATCATACTAGCGACAAAAAAGAGATAGACTTTATTTTATGTAGAGGAGAAGAGATGTTAGCCATTGAAGTTAAGGCTTCTCATTCCGTTGACAGAGGTGACTTTAAACATATTTTTGACTTTCAAAAGAGTTCTACAAAAGATATTTTAGGGATTGTTTTCTATATGGGTGATGTGGTGTTAGAGATAGACGAGAGGAACTTTGCTGTTCCTTTTGGGATGTTTTTTTAGGGAAATGGGTCATCGTAGGTGGGTTGTTTTGTTTGAATGAGATTAGATAGTCTAATTTGACAAATCATAAAAATTCAACTACACTTTCACATACAAAAAAACTTTAAGGAGCCAAACATGAAAACATTATTAGTTATGCAAACTATAAATAGACTCCTTAACTCTTGGCTTTAGCCTACCTCTTTCTTTCCTCCGATAATTATTATCATTTTTTCACATCTATTTTGTTCGGTGTTACCGAACCTACGGTTTTTATATAATTTTAGGAATTATTAACCTGAGTTCGACGGAATACCATATCCACAATTTTACGAGGTTTTTCATAGGCAACGGCAGATTTTTGCAGGACTAACTGGTTAATTCAAAAAAATCTGTCTAAGCATATGGGAAACCTCGTAAAACTCATAGGGAAGCCTAAAAATAGGCAATCTTTCCAAAATAAAATTTTTGAATTAGCGACGGCTAGTCCTACAAATTTAATTTTGAAAATCTTACCTATTTTTAGGCTTTTGTGAATATGGTATTCCGTCGAACTCAGGTTATTATGAACATGAACTACAAACTAAATAGTATTGTCCCATGGGGCAGAAACTTAGAAGAGTACAAAACAATGTTCTCTCAGAGTATGAGTTCCAACAAGGAGCAGATGAGATGTTAAAGGTGAGTTTAT
>JALTGP010000268.1 GCA_027076905.1 Campylobacteraceae bacterium
GCATTAGGACGAAAAGCTTTATATAAACTCTCTCTACCCAAACCTGTATCTTTTGCTATTTGTGCCATTCCTCTAGCTTTAGCAACATAGCCAATGGCTCTTATAAACTCTTCGTTATCTCCATCTTCAAGAATTTGTGAAAGATATTCAGCAATAGCTTCATCACTATCAAGATACTCCTCCAGTAGTGTTTCTGCTTTTTCTATATCTTTTGATTGAGTAGATTTATCTCCACCTATCAATAGAATAATAATTGTCTCTTCTTAGAAAATGTTTTTGTTGATTTTATTTCATACATAAGAGCATTGTATCTATTTAGATACTTTTTAGTCAAGAGATATTTAGCTTAAATTTTTGAATACTAAAACTATATTTCAGATACTTTTTTTACCCCTTTATTAAGAACACTTACAAGAGAGTAGTTACCACCATGTGAATAACTCTTCTAGTGACCGAAACTTAGGGCTTTCACGAAAACATTAAGTGTGTAAATATGTTTAAATTAGTGTGTGAATATAACTAATTAAGTGTGTAAAGTGGAATTTTAGTGTGTATAAAATATACTAACACTCTAAAATGAAATTTAGAACACTTTAATATTTAGTGTGTTAAAATTTTATCTACACACTAAAAAGATATTTAGGACACGAAATGACACCGATAGAATTTTTAAGAAGACAAAAAGAAGAGAAAGAAAATCCCAAAAATATAGCAAAAATATCAAATGCTCTTGTAGAAGCATTGGTTCAAAAAAGTAATCTTGGGGCATTAAAAATTGTTTTTTACATCTCTAAGAGTAATATTGAACTTCCAAAAAGTGATTTGATGACAATTACAATTGATACGACTCATCTCTGTAATTATTGTGATATTGATGTTAAAACATTAAGGCGAAATATAAATAGGATGCAAGAGACCAATGTAACCTTTGTTGAAAAAGAGGTATATGAAGAAAATATTGTCGTTATCCCTTATTTTAAATTCAATTATGGTGGAACGATAGAGATTAAGATGTTCTCAAAGATATTGAAACTTATTAGAGAGGTTAAAAATAGATTTACTATGATTGATGTTGAGAATCTTATGAAACTTAAATCAAAACACAGTGTT
Organism: Campylobacteraceae bacterium; assembly: GCA_027076905.1. Classification (GTDB taxonomy): domain Bacteria; phylum Campylobacterota; class Campylobacteria; order Campylobacterales; family Sulfurovaceae; genus UBA1140. Next base: position 1,111 of record JALTGP010000268.1, read on the forward strand.
AGAATGATACTACTTTTAGAGATGATAAGTGGATTTAGTGAAAATGTAGCAAAAAGAAAACACTATAGCCTTGCTGAATTAAACGGAATGTTTGGAACAAACTACCCTCGACTAAAAGAGTTTGAGAGAAATATCTTGATACCAGTACAAAAAGAGCTGAATAATAAAAGTAAATTGAGTTTTATTTATGAGGTTAAATTTGACAAAGAGGATATAACAGCCCCAGGTAGACCTAAAGCTGTGGGGGTCATTATTAATTTGATAAAAAAAGAAGCATTAAATCGGAAAAGAGATAAAGACAAAGCATTTTTAGAATGGGTTAACAAGATAAGAAAAGAGCATGTCAATGAGATATTGCTTTACCACCCAGAGGTAAAAGCAAATCTAAGAGTTAGTCCACAAGGTAATCTCTATTGGGATAATGGAAACGCATTGAGTGCTTCTAAAGCTAAAGAGTTTTGGAATTGGATGTATAATAATGTGGATAAATTAATGATTAGGGTATCTTGATTGGATATAAGGTGTATATTTAACGTTTTACACCTAAAATGCTAAAATGAACTAGGAAAGGGTAAACTAAGTTTTATTTTCTATTTTAATTTTTGGAAATAAGTTCTTCAAGTTTACTTTACATCAAGTTTATTCATTTTAATAAGCACTAGGATTTAAGAGATTTAAGGCATATTTAATATTTAAGGGGTCAGGTGATAACAATAACCTAAGCAAATCTACCCTATAATACAAAAAAATAAAAGAGACCTAATGCCAAGAAAACCAAGAATAGAAATAGCAGGATATTATCATATAATAAATAGAGGCGTAGAGCAAAGAGATATATTTCAAGAGAAAGAGGATTATAGTTATTTTGAAGAGTTGTTGTGTACTCATGCACAAAGTCATAATATAACCATTCATAACTTCTATTTGATGAGTAACCATTATCATCTGCTTATAGAGATAGAGCAGGAGAATCTTTCAAAATTTATGCGACAAACAAATATGAACTATGCTATCTATTTTAATAAAAAGTATAAACGCAGAGGACACCTTTGGCAAGGACGATTTAAATCGTTGTATGTGACTGACGAAGCTTATCTGTATACATTAATACTTTATATAGA
>JALTGP010000269.1 GCA_027076905.1 Campylobacteraceae bacterium
AAGATTATAGCATATTTGATTATTTGGATATCTTAACTGTCAAGTAGTTGACAGCAATAGAGATATCTGATAACCCTTCACTCTTATATTCAAGTTTATCAAAGTACTCTAAATCAAAATCTATCTCTTTAAAATAATTCAGAACTGCAACCTCTACAGACTCATCTCTTCTCTTAAAATCAAGTAGGTCTTTGGTCGCTTTTGAAGTAATGGAGCGAACAATTGTATCGAGTTGATTTTTAATCATTAACTCGCTTGATTGTGTTAACTCTTTGTTCTCTAGCGATGTCACAAAATCTACTATTTTTAACTTTTTACTAATACAGAAAAATGCCTCTATAACCTCATGAAAAGTGTGTGTAGAGCTAAACTCAATCTTTAATACATCGGCAATAAACTTAATATGTCCAATCATATTTAGAAAGAAATTTAGCTCAATATCCAGTCCATTAAACTTAACAGAGTCCTTGGATATTACCTTAGTTAAGATATCATGCACAGCCCCTTTATAAGAGAGTATGGTATTAAAATTTAACTCCTCTTTATTTAGCTCTATCATAGAGTTTAAGGCATATACAATTGAGTTCTCTATCTCTATAAAAGCTTGATATTGATGTTTTGTTGAGATATTAAAGTCACTTGAAAAAAGCATCTTTCTAGCATCGGTCGCATCAAAAAGTCTGTTTAAAATCAAGTAGGCTTTAATCTTCATCAAGAACTTATCACGACCAAGCAAATTATAATCAGAGATAAAGGTAGAGCCTGTCGCATTAATTATTTTATTGGAGATTATGAGTGCAACTATCTCTTTTTTTAGTGGATGAAGTGAGAGTTTTTCATCAAATCTTGCCACAAGTGCTTTTGGAAAATATTTATGAAGATAATAATCAAACGCTTTGTCCTCTATCATATCTGATTCTAAAAGTAGTTGTTGCAAAAATATCTTGGAGTAAAGAGTTAATGTTGCCAACATAGGTCTAATGATTTTACCATTGTGTCTCTCTAATTTTTTAAGTAAAAACTCTCTTTTGTTAAAAATTTCCACATTATCTTGAAGCACATCAACAGCTACAGTAAACGCATTATAGTTCTCTTTAGAACGCTCTTCATCTAAAGAGATAGATAACGCTTGACGGTAGTTGGTATTAAGCACTGCATTGACCACAAATTCGGTTGAGTCTTTTAGAAGTGTATGCTCTTTTTCCAGTAACCCTTTTTTCTCTAAGATATTAAATAAAATCTTAAAGTTAACCTCATGGTCACTGGTATCAACACCTGCTGAGTTGTCAATGGAGTCTAGGTTTATCTTTCCACCATTTAAAGCATACTCAATTCTAGCCTTATGTGTAACAGATAAGTTTGCACCCTCACAAATAGTAAACGCCTGAATATCACCTGCATCAACACGCACAAACTCATTCTCTTTGTCGCCAATCTCTAGGTTACTCTCCTCTGTAGATTTGATATAAGTACCAATTCCACCATTGTAAATCATATCAACTTTAAGTGTCTGCACACGTCGTGCCAACTCATCAGCTCCAATGGTCTCTTGGTGATAATCCAAAAGCTCTTTTATCTCTGCTGTTAACTCAATAGATTTATTGTTTCTTGAAAATACACCTCCACCTTTTGAGAACTTTTTATACTCACTCCAGTGGCTATTATCTGCTTTAAACAGTCTTTTTCTCTCTTTGTACGCCACAAGTGGGTCTGGATTGGGGTCAATAAAGATATCTTTTTCAGAAATAGCACCTACGAGTTTGAAATGTTTACTCTCCAACATTCCATTACCAAAAACATCACCACCCATAGAGCCAACACCTACCACAGTAATAGGCTCTTTGTAGAAATCAACACCCTTTTCGATAAAAAATCTATGCGTTGCTTTGAGCGAACCTTTAGCAGTAATTCCTAATTTTTTATGATGATATCCATTCTCTCCACCACTAGCAAAGGAGTCTTTGAGCCAAAAACCTCTCTCTATAGCAATATTGTTAGCCACATCACTCATTGAGGCTGTTCCCTTATCGGCTGCGACCACAAAATAGGGGTCTTTTTTATCATACGCTATTACTCTGTTGTCATTAAGTGTACCATCCTCATTGTCCACCAAATCCAAAAGAGCATCAATATAAGAGCTATAACACTCGGTAAACCTCTCCATTGTGATATTTTCTAAATTTTTGATGATAAACCCACCCTTTGAACCATTAGGAACAATCACAGCATTTTTTGCCTCTTGAGCTCTCATTAGTGACTTGACCTCTTCACGATAATCGGTATATCGCTCCGACCATCTAAGCCCACCACGACAGACATGACCTGTTCTTAAATGCACCCCTGAGATATCTTTTGAGTAGACAAATGCCTCGATATTAGGCTGAACTCCTCTTAGAAGATGTTTGATATTTTTGGTCTCAATCTTAAATGAGATGGTCTCTTTTTCTAAATAGTAGTTGGTTCTTACCATATTTTCTAAAATCAGAAGCAACATCTTTGCCATCTTGTCATCATTTATATTTTCGATATCGCGTAATGAGCTTAAAAGCTTCTCATTTGCTTTTTCAATGCTCTTTTTTCTATCTTTAACTGTTGGGTCAAATTTGGCTTTAAAGTATCTCAATGCATTTTTAGTAAAGCAGATATATTTGGTCATCAGACGATTAATAATCTGCGTAAAATCATACTCTGGATTAAGTTGGTCTTGGTACTTTGCCAACGCTCTAAACAGCTCAATCTCCCGAGGAGAGAAGTCTACTTTGTACGCCAAACCCAAAAGTTTACAATTGTTAGGAATTTGCCCCTCTATCGCTTTTGCTATTACACCCTCAATATTTTTACTATGTTTCTGCATAAGCTCAATATCTGCATTCATCAGATTAAACTTAGCAACATATATCCCCTCTATCTCAAATGATACCTGTTTTTCTATCTCAAATCCCATTGAGTCCAAAACAGGATAGAGTGTAGAGAGAGTAAGCTTTTCATTGGAATAAAATTTAATCACCGAATCATCTACGATATCTACAAATGGGCTGGATGTTACTAGAAACTCTTTTATTTTATCATCTAAATTTAAATCATAGTTTTCTAAAAATTTTAATGTATCTTCTTTATTTTTATCTTTTGTATTTACTTTTGTTTTTACTTTTGTCATATTATTCTCCTTTAAACTTGAACCATCTTACGACGCATATAGGCTATCTTACTCTGCAACGGCAACTCTTTAGGACAATGGTCTTCACAAGCCAAAAGACTCATACAACCAAAAATCCCCTCATCATCACCAATGAGTTCATAAAAATCCTCATCGGTTCGTGTGTCGTGTGGGTCTATCTGAAATCTTGCGACTCGATTTAGTCCAACAGCCCCTATGAAATCTTCTCTCATAATCGCCGTGGAACAACTCGCCACACATAATCCACACTCGATACATCTATCAAGCTCAAACACCTCATCAGCTACTTTTGGCTCTATTGGTTTCTCAATTTTAGAGATATCCGTCTCTTCGTTAGCAACAATCCAACTATTGACACGGATACTCATATTTTTCATCCATGAGCCTGTATCTACAGATAGGTCTTTAATGAGTTTAAAAGTTGGTAGAGGCAGAAGCTCTATCTTCCCACCTTTAAAATCACTGGTCAAGGTTTTACACGCAAGTTGTGGCTTTCCGTTGACCAACATTCCACACGCTCCACAAATCCCTGCTCTACAGACAAAATCAGAGGTCAAATCATGGTCTAAGGTCGCTTTGATTTTAGTCAGAGCGATATAAAGTGTCATTCCTGGGGTTTCACGCAGTTTATAATCTACAAATTCAGGTTTTGAATCAGGGTTAGAGGGATTATATTTAAGTGAGGTAATGGTAATCTCTCGGCTACCATCAATGCTCATCTCTTTTTCTAAGACCAACTCACTCTTTTGTATAACATCTTCTACTTTTCCAATATTTTGTTCTTGCTTCTCTAGTGAAGCCTCTTCTGTTTTACTCATTGTGCATCTCCTATTCTCTCATTGACTTTTTTATATTCACTCTGTAACTCATACGGCATAATCGCATCTTGTAGCTCATGACGATTGGCATCTTTATTTGACGCTGTTATCCCATCAATCTCATCTTGTCGCTCTTGACTTAATGGGTTCTCGATAGTGTTTCCTTTTTTACCGTAGCCTCTAAATGCAGGTGGCATCTCCATCTTCATAATATCCAACTCTTCATACTTCAAAGTTGGCTCTATATCACTCTCATTTGCCCAGTAACTAAGGGTTCTGTTTAACCAGTTAGCATCATCTCGTTTGAGATAATCTTCTCTAAAGTGCGCCCCACGACTCTCTGTTCTATCTCTTGCACCTTTAGCAACACAGAGAGCAACTTTAAGCATCATTGGCACTTTATACGCCTCTTCTAGTTGAGGGTTAAGCAGTCGGTGTTTATTGGTAATCGTAATATTTTTACTCTTGACCAGTAGCTCACTTAGTCTCTTGACAGCATACTCCAAATCCTCAGCATTTCTAAAAATACCTACCTTATCTTGCATGATATTTCGCATCTCATCTTTAATATCGTAGATATTTTCATCTCCCTCCATTTCCAAAAGTTCATTGAGATAGTTATCTTGTTTATCAAGTGCATCATGCACCACTTTGGTGTTGATACTTATCTCATTTTGGGCACAGAAATCAGCAAAGTAGTTCCCTACAATCATTCCTGATACCACGGTCTCACTAACTGAGTTTCCACCAAGTCTATTAAATCCATGTATATCCCAACACGCAGCCTCTCCACAAGAGAACAGCCCTTTGATGTTAACACTTTGTCCTTTTGGAGTGACGCGAATGCCACCCATTGAGTAGTGTTGCATTGGAAGAACTGGCATCCAACCCTTTTCGCCCTCATCAGCAGGGTCTATGCCATTAAAGGTCTTGCTAATGTCTTGAACATCTCGTAGGTTTTTCTCAATATGCTTACGTCCCAAAATAGAGATATCTAACCACAAATGGTCACCATAAGGAGAGGGAACACCTTTACCTTTTTTGATATGCTCTAACATTCGTCTACTTACCACGTCACGACTTGCCAAATCTTTCTTTTCAGGCTCATAATCAGGCATAAATCTATAACCATCTTTGTCTCTAAGCACTCCACCATCACCTCGACACCCCTCGGTCAGCAAAATTCCAGATGGAACTATTGGTGTTGGGTGAAACTGTATCGCCTCCATATTACCTAGAAATGCTCCAGCGTCTAGTGCAATCGCATGACCTGTACCTTTACAGATAGTCGCATTGGTTGACTGTTTATAAATCCGTCCATACCCACCTGTAGCAATCATTGTACCCTTGGCAACATAGGCAATAAGCCCACCATTTTTGAGGTCTCGGACAATCGCACCATAACATTGACCGTTTTCCATTATAAGAGAGATAGCCTCTTTTTTATCCTCAACAACAACACCACGTCTCATCGCCTCATTGGCGACGGCATAGAGCATGGTGTGACCTGTGGCATCAGCAGTATAACAGGTTCGCCACTTTTTAGTTCCACCAAAATCTCGTGCATTAATAAGACCATGAGCTTCATCTTTTTCAGTAATGGTGGTTATTTTAGTATTAATCACCACATCTCTGTCACCCTTTTGGATTCGTGTCCAAGGAACACCCCAAGAGGCAAGTTCGCGAATCGCTTTTGGAGCAGTGTTAACAAACATCCGTGCCACCTCTTGGTCGCACCCCCAGTCGCTTCCTCTTACGGTATCGCCAAAGTGAACATCTTCATTGTCCCCCTCACTCATAATGGTATTGCCTAAACTCGCTTGCATTCCACCTTGGGCTGCTGCTGAGTGTGAGCGTTTGACAGGAACGAGACTTAACACAGTAGTATCAAGCCCTTTATTTGTTGTCGCAATCGCCGAGCGAAGTCCTGCTAGTCCACCACCAATAATCAGTGCATCTGTATATATAATATCCATTATTTTACCTCCATAGAGCCAGAGAGGTGGTATCTCTCTCCATAATTATCTTGATGTTCATGACCAATTTTCATATAACTTACAAGTGATAGCAATCCAATAAAAAGATAAAATGCCGTAACAGCTGTTATTATTTTTTGAATTTTAATCCGATTCTTTTTAGGGTTTTCACCATCAAACCAACCCCATTTCATAATAAGTCGATAGATACCAACGCCTGTATGGGTTACTACCGTCACCAAAAGCATAAGATAAAGAATCCACATACCATCACTATAGATTCTATCAGAAGAGGCGTATGGTCCAATATTTTCAGGTTGGGTCATCACTGTATAGAGATGCACTGCTCCTAGAAAGAAAATCATCACCCCTGTGATTACCTGCATAAACCAAAGGTTGGTATCAGTATGATTCATAAGCTTTGCATGGGTTCGAAAACGGCTATATTCACGATAGGAGCTTGGAAATTTTCTCATGGCTAACAGTGAATGAGCCACAAAAATAATAGTAACCACAAGAGCTAAAATAACTATAAAAAGAGGTGACCCCCCTTCAATAATATATGCTCCTTCAAAGAACTTAGTCAACATATACATGCTCTCTTTTCCAAGTAAAATAGAGGATTCAAAAATGATATGAAACATTATAAACAGGGACAGAGTAAGCCCTGTAGCACTTTGTATAAAATCCAATCTGGCAGGGATTTTACTTCTCTTTTTTTCAGTTGTTTTGCCAATAAGGCTCTCAACAATATTTTCGTTAATATTCGTTTTAGACACGAAAAAGTCCTTTAATAGTTAAATAA
>JALTGP010000270.1 GCA_027076905.1 Campylobacteraceae bacterium
GTGGTGATTTTAGTGCTCATGGTAGTAAGTACTATGTTGGATTCCATAAATTTCTTAATGAGAATGCATCTATTACTCCTGAACTAAGTGTTCAACTATTTGATTTTACAGACTACTCTAGTACCAATCTAAATGTTTACTTGACATACTTCTTCGATTAAATCTAGCTCATAATAATATAGAAGGTATACTCACTTTCTATATTATGCTCTTTCTATATATCCAAAAAAGGACTCCTCATGAATTTTTTTACAAAAAAACTACTTTTACCTTTAGTTATTTTAGGACTAATAGGTTGTCAAAATAGCAATTTAACACCCTCAAAAAAAGCACTCTCCTCCTCAAAAGAGATAGAAAAAAGGTCACCATTGGTCGTGGTTGGTGGAGAGTTAAATTATGATTTAAAGAACAGTATACAGAGCAGGTTTAGACTCTATGGTATCAAAATGAACCCTCAAAATAACACGATTATCACCTATGGAGACAGTAGCACTATTGCTGTTTATAACTCAAATTTAGAGTATTTGGGAGGAGTAGAGAGTAAAAATGATGAGATAAAAGCTATAGATATCAGTAGTAATGGAAAATTTTTAGCGTGTGGTGGAGATGATGGGCATATCGAAATATGGGATTTAGATAGCTATCAACTTATTCAACGTATGAAAAATGGTTCAGACACCTTAGCCATAGCTTTTAGCTCAGATGGGAAAAAATTAGCAACAGCTGGTGATGAGAAAGTTATTAATATTTGGAATGTTAGTGTGGGTGAGCAGATTGCACAACTCGAAGGGCATACGGATGATGTTACCCATTTATCGTTTATTGACCATGATAGAAAAATTGTCTCTAGTGCTAATGATAAAAAGATAAAAATTTGGGATGTTACCAAAAAACTAGAACTCTACTCCTATCTAGCACCATCTAATAAATATGGAGATATAAAAGAGATAAAATCTTTTGATGACTATAGTGTAGTTGCACTAACAGAGGTGGAGAGTACAACAGGAAATCGTCGTAATAGAAATGGTCCTCCTATTTGGAAATATACCATGAAGTTTAAAGATAACCAAGGAAATCTGCTATATGAATTTAATGAACATAAAGCACCTATTACGGATATAGCCGTTGCTCCTAGTAGAAACTATATGGCATCAACTTCCGAAGATAAAACTGTTAGACTTTGGGATTTAGAGAAAAAAAAGCTTATTACAAATATCGTATTAAAAGATAGAGGATACAGTGTAAGTATCAACAAATCAGGACATCTTCTAGCCGTAGTTGAGGGTAAAAAAACCATTAAACTTTTTAATATAGCTAACGCATATGCACCTCAAACAGATAACAAAGTAACAACAACTTCCTCCACTAACAACTCCAATTCACTATATAGGAAACAACACGCTATTGTGGTAGGTGTTAACAACTACAAACGTTCAGCCATTCCTCGTCTACACAATGCAGTAGAAGATGCACGAAGCGTGGCAAAGGCATTAAGAAAAAAAGGTTTCTCGGTTATTGAACTCTATAATGAAAATGCCACTAAAGATAGAATTTTAGATGCATTAAAAGAGGTTAAACAACATGCTATTTCCAAAGACTCAACACTGTTTTATTTTGCAGGACATGGAGATGGTGTTTCAGGACACCACAATGTACGAGAGGGATATATCTTACCCTATGAGTTCAATTCAGAGCTAAATAACCCTAACCCAGATGTTATGTACTATGACAAAAGTGCCATTAGTATCAGTTCTCTAATCATGTATGCTAGAGATACCAAGGCAAAACATATTGGTATTATTTTAGACTCTTGCTTCTCTGGACTTGCAATGGATAGTAAATATGCTAAAAAATCACTAGCTTCAAACAATCAAGAGATAGATGAAGTTATATTTGATGCACCAACACGCTCAATACGAATTAAACCAGCAACCGTTAGCAATAGTAACAATAATATCTATCAAGAGTTATTGGATAAAAAATCTATTAATATTCTAACAGCAGGAGATGACCAACCTGTCTCCGATGGAACAAACCACTCACCATTTACACAAGGTTTACTTACTGCTTTAGATAGTAATAGCAACAGTGGATATATAAGATTTACAACACTTGCTGAGTATATTAAGAGATATGTTAAAGAGAAAACCCAAAATAAGCAGACACCTCAATACAAAAATGATAGTGTAGAGAAGGGTGATTTCATATTTAAGGTAAATTA
>JALTGP010000271.1 GCA_027076905.1 Campylobacteraceae bacterium
AAAGGAGGGTTAGACATGACATTAGCACCTCTCTCTCAGCTGCTACATGGTGGTATTGCCTTCTATACCCCTATTAATACACTAGAGGACAACAATAGTATTAAAAGGGATAAGGTCTTCTATCTTTACCAAAGTTATGCCAAAGTGAAATCAAAACATTTGGGTTTTGGAGGAGAGGATAAAATTTACAAAGTCACCTTTGCCATCCCAACAAAAAATCTAAAAATTGGTGTACCTGTAGAGTTTCAAGGGTTTCAAGTGGGGCATATTACAGATATTCGTAGTCACTATGCCTCAAAAAAGAGAACCATAAAAAGTGAAGTCTATATCCTTATCCATCAAGATGCCTTCTCAAATACCAAGCTAAAAAAACTTGTAGAGAAGGGGTTAAAGGCACAACTTAGCACCTCTTTACCTGTTGTAGGGTCACAATATATTGAGCTTATATTTGATAAAAGCTATCATGCAAAAATAAAAAAAGAGGGTAAGTATGATGTGCTACCTACTGTAAATCATACCAAAAACTCTCCTGACATCATGGTACAAGTAAATAATCTTCTTGATAAACTAGAGAAACTTCCACTTGAAGACCTACTTATCTCTCTTACCAACTTGGTTAATGAAAACAGAGAACCCATCAACAGACTTATCTCCAATATGGACAAAACGCTCTTGGGCGTAGACAAAACCATTTCAGGACTTGATAGAAGCGTTGATGATTTAAATGTTCTCACCTCCAAAGAGGAGTTTATTAACCTACCTAGAACATTAGAAAATCTTATCTATAATCTAGACAGCACTATTTCCAGTTTCAATATTACGGTTGACAATCTTAATAACTTTAGCTCCAACCAAGAGCTACACGCCCTACCCCAAAATTTAAACCAAGCCATTTTTGAGTTAGAGAATACCCTACGAAACATACAGATACTCTCCCAAGAGTATGGAGGAGACTCAAAATTTGCAGACCAACTCTCCGTCACTCTCAAAGCGATATCAGAAGCCTCAAAATCATTTGATAAAACCAATAAAATGTTAGACAGAAATGCAAATGCACTTATTCTAGGAGATGAATAATGAAAAAAATACAGATACTACTTTTAAATATAGGAGTCATATTACTCCTCACCTCTTGTGGTTCAAAACAGCTCTATACCCTTGGAGACACCGCCCATATAAAGCCCTCAAATAGGACAACTCATGAGGCAATTGCTGTGGAGAAGATAGAGCTACCTATCTATTTTATGGACTCCCCCATCTACAAAAAAAATACCCCCTATCACCTTGTAAAAGTTGATAATGCCAACTGGATACAGTCTATGGATACCCATCTAACCAATGTGCTTATTGGCTATCTACAAAAATCTCTTAACACCGCGACCATCTATCCCTATCCATGGTCAAGTGTGGATAAAATTGACAAAAAAATCTCTCTGACCATTAGAAATTTTATCGCCTATAAACATCGTGTGAACCTAGATGCAAATTTTGCAATCTATGATAAAAATCAGAAAAAAAGTTCAAACTATCTCTTTAGCACTAAAACTCAAATAGAAGATAACTCCGTGGAGGGAATGATAGAAGCGATGGATAAAGCTTATTTTCAATTATTGAAGAGAATTAAATCACATATCTAACTCTTGATTTAGTTGTTTTTTGTTATAATAAAATCTAGCACTTAAGCTATCCCTTGCGGGATAGCCTTAATCCTAAAAAAGGTCTTATATGAGTTTAAAAAAGTTTTTTTTCATCCTGTTTACACTGTCCATAGCAGTTGCTATGTTTGTCTATTTTTATCCAAAAACAGACCATGATATTCATCAAAAAAATCCCAATAAACATTCACAAATACAACAAAAAGGAGGGGGGTTTTCTCTTAATCTTGAAAACCAACTCTCCACCAGTAATGATTTCATCTTAATTGCATCACTCATCACCTCAATGTTATCATTTATAGGATTTATCCTCTCTAGCTACTACTCCATTAGAGAGCATTCCAGAGATGAAGAGCTATTTGATTTACAAAAAGAGAAAGAGAACTTAGAGATGGAGAAGATACGAGCCGAGATTCAAGCTCTGAGGAAAGCGAATAATGTGTAGGTGCAATTTATTGCATCCTACAATCTAATATTTTTAAAATTAATTTTGGGTAGAGGTGGTTCACTTCAGCTCCCCCCAACTCTTCCCAATGCTTACAGAGCAGACTAAAGGAACATCCAATTTCATAATATTCTCCATAATATGCTTGAATCGTGGTGCTACCTCATCAACAATCTCATCTTTAACCTCAAAAATCAGCTCATCGTGTATCTGTAGAAGCATTGAAGCGTTAATCTCTTCCTCTTTGATATACTGCTCTATCTCCAACATAGAGAGCTTAATCAAATCAGATGCCGAGCCTTGAAAGAGTGTGTTTACTGATTCACGCATAAATGCTGATTTTTGTATTCCTGTGGCATTGGCATAGTCAAAAAAGCGTCTTCTCTCTAAAATGGTCTCAACATATCCAATACTCTTTACATCCTCTTGAATTTTAAAAAGAAAGTTTTTAACAGTAGGAAAAGAGGCAAAGTAGTTGGTAATAATCGCTTTGGCTTCGGCACTTGTAATTCCCAATTCAACAGAGAGTTTTTTGGCTCCCATCCCATAAAGAAGACCAAAGTTTACCGATTTAGCAAAGTTTCGTTTCTCCTCTGCTTCCTCTTCTCCAAAGAGTTTTATGGCTGTTACCATATGAATATCAACACCACTATTAAACGCTTCTAAGAGTGCTTTATCTTTTGAGAAATGTGCCAATAGTCTAAGCTCTATCTGTGAGTAGTCTATACTAAGAAGTTTGTAGCCCTCTTTTGCCACAAATGCTTCACGCACACTTCGTCCCAATTTAGAGCGTACAGGAATATTTTGTAGATTTGGGTCTTTTGAACTTAAGCGTCCTGTCGCTGTTCCTGTTTGAATAAATGAGGTATAGACTCTATTTTCATTATCCTGTTTTGCCAATTTGAGTAGAGGCAAAGCATAGGTTGAGAGAATCTTCTGAACAGCTCGATACTCCAAAATTTTAGGAATAACCTCATGCTCCTCTTTTAAAGAGCTAAGCACAGCTTCATTAGTACTGTAGCCTGTTTTCGTCTTTTTTCCTCCTTTGAGTCCCAAATGACCAAATAGAACATTGCCCAACTGCTGTGTTGATTTAATATTAAACTCACTCTCACACAAAGCATAAATCTCTTTTGTTAATCCAATAATGGTAACAGTCAACATCTCTTTTAGCGACTCTAGCTTTTGAATATCCAGTTCTATCCCTCTTTGCTCCATGGCAATAAGTGTATTGACAAATGGGTACTCCACCTTTTTTGCCTCATCTTTGAGATGGGTTAACGAAGCCAACTCCATCGCCCTATCCAATGCACCATAAAGCATAAAGCTCATCCATGCATCCTCTCCTGCGTAAAAAGTGGCTGACGATATATCCACCGAAGCAAACGTTTCACCTTTTTTGACCATCTCTTTAAAGGGCTTCATCTCATAGTTAAAAAATTTTAATGCCAAACTGTCCAAGCCTACTTTGGTACCAGGGTTTATCAACCATGCCATAAGCATGGTATCAGCAAAAATATCTACCTCTTTTAAATGATGTTGAAAATAGAGCAGTGACAAATCAAATTTTAAATTTTGACCTATCACTTTGGCATTGAGTATCTTCTCTATAGCATCTATCGCCTCCTCCATACTCACCTGCGATGTGACTCCCAAATAGGCGTGTGCAATGGGAACATAGTAGGCTTTTTTCTTATCAAAAGCAAAAGAGAAGCCTACCATTTTATCTTTTTTAGTATCCAGTCCCATGGTTTCAATATCAAAAGCTACCAATGTCTCTGAATTAATCTTATTAACCACCTTAAAAAGCTTCTCTTTGCTATCGAGTGTAACCGCTTCAAAAGAGAGTTTATCCTCTTTATCTTCTATCTCCTCATCACCTACATCTACCCCAACCATCGCTTTTTTAAGTGCTTGTCGCATCTCAAATCTCTCAAAATCATCCATTAATGGGGTAAGATAGTTTTTATCTTCAAATCTAAAACTCTCCAAATCAAAATCTTTAAACACCTCTTGGTTCATGGTCACCAACTCCCGTGACAAAAAAGCCTTCTCTTTACTCTCTAAGAGTAACTTCTGAATTCTAGGAGTTCCAGATTTTTCTATGTTCTCATAGATATGCTCTAGCGTAAAAAATGCATTAATCAACTTACTTGCCCCTACCTTTCCTATACCTTTGACCCCAGGGATATTATCAGAAGCATCTCCTAGGATGGCTTGAAAATTTATGAAGTCTTTAGGATAAACACCAAACTTCTCGAAACACTCTTGGGTGGTTATCTCTTTTCTTTTAATTGAGTCATACATCACCACTTTGCCATCCTCTATCATCTGATAAAGGTCTTTGTCATGCGAAACAATACGAACACGTAATCCCTGCTCTTTTCCATATTTTGCCAAAGTAGCAATAATATCATCAGCCTCAAACCCCTCTTTTGACAAACTTGCAAACCCCATCTCTGATATCCAATCTATTGCAATAGGAAGTTGTTTTATTAAATCCTCAGGTGGAGCATCTCTATTTGCTTTGTAATCAGGATAAAGATCGTTACGAAAAGTTTTCCCTTTGCTATCAAGTGCAAAAACGATATAGTCGGTGTTGTGGTCACGTCGTAGACTATCTACCAAATTGATAAAACCTGTCAAAAGACCTGTAGGAAACCCATCTGAGTTTCGTAAAGGAGGAAGTGCAAAATAGGAGCGAAAAAAGAAGCCAAATGTGTCTATTATAGTAAGTGTTTTCAAAAAGTACCTTCTGTTTTATATGGTGGAATATTACCCTATTCCACGTTATAGGTTAATTTAGAGACAATTATAAACTTATTATTTGGTTTTTATAGTAAAATACTATTTTAAGTTTATATTTATACGAGGAGGGCATTTTGCCTTTTAAAACACATGACCCTTATCTTAATACTGTAAAAAGAGAGATAAAAGACAAATATTATAAAGAGCGTAAACAGCATATGAGTAAAAATAAAGAGGGGATAAGAGAGTCAAAAAGCTTTTTATCACAAAAAGTTTATCTCAATGATTTTATAAATCTACCTGAGGGAATACTCAACCTACTGCTCTTTATCGCTTTTGTAGTTATCCCCTATGTAGCAGGTATTGCATTTATATTTTTTCTTATTGCCAATGCAAACTTTGATACTTTTGATGATATTAATATTAATGACTATCTTATCTACTGGACAATAGGATATGAACTTTTGGCATCTATGCTTATAATATTAGTTATCTTTAGTGCCATAAAATTTAAAAAATTGAGACAACCCTGAAAATAAAAAACAATATTTTCCAACTTGTTCTATATCAAGGATAAAGAAAATAAAGCGTGTTATTATTCTTAACAAGTCAAAATAATTAAGGATAGTTAATGCAAAAAATTGTTAAATTCTTATCAGTAGCCATACTACTAATGACAACCTATTCCCTAAATGCTTCTAGTGGAAAAAAAGTTTTTGAAACCTACTGTTGGGGATGTCACCATCAAACAGCTGTCGCATTTGGTCCTCCCTTTGAGGAGATAGCCTCAAAACGTAACCCTGATGAAATACGTGCAATGATTAGCAACCCTGCTTTGGTCTCTCAATCTTTTGGATACAGAAGAAATGCCATGCCTCCATTTCAACTCTCAGAAGAGAACCTAACTGCCATTACCAACTATATTTTATCCTATAAACCTTCCCTTAAATCTATAGTAGATATAAATAGCACTTCAAAATCTAGTATAACAAAGGATAAATAATGTTTCGACTCTCAAACCTTTTAAAGAGCGTTGTTGAGGACAGACCATCAAGGGTACTCAATGGAAGCATTGCCATTTGGAACTTTACCAATCGCTGTAATCTCTCATGTCTCCACTGCTACTCCAAAGCTGACCTAAACTCCATAGATACCCTAAAAACAGAGGATATTTTGGCTGTTTTACCAAAATTAAAAGCCAATGGAATTAAATTTCTTATCTTCTCAGGTGGAGAGCCACTGACACGAACCGATATCTATGATATCGCCAATGAGTGTAAAAAAATTGGAATTATGACCTATCTCTCAACCAATGGTCTCTATGTACGAAAAAGCAATGCCCAGAAAATTCTAGATACCTTTAACTATATTGGGATTAGTATAGATGGTAGCCAAAAGGTACATGATAAATTTCGTGGACTTGAAGGCTCTTTTAAGGAGTCAATGAAAGCTATTGACCTTTTAAATAGCTATGGCAAAACGAAAGTAGGTATTCGTTTTACAATTACAAAAGATACCTATGATGATTTGGAGTTTATATTTGATTTAGCAGAGAGACACAATATCCCGAAAATATATATCTCTCACTTAGTCTACTCAGGAAGAGGTCTTGATAATCTAGATATGGATTTAAGAAAAGAGCAACGCATAAAGGCAGTTAACTATATTTTAGATAAAGCCTTTGAGTATCATGAGACCAACCGAGATATCGAAGTGGTCACAGGAAATATGGAGATGGATGCGATACTCTTTTATGATAAGTTTATCACCAAATATCCACAATACGCCGATGAAATGAAAAAACGTCTTAAGGCATGGGGAGGAAATAGTGCAGGACGAAAACTGCTTAATATCGACTCCGAAGGGAACGTAAAACCTGATCCATTCTTCCCAGCGTATATTGGAAATATCTTAAAAGAGGACTTTTCAGATATTTGGAGCAATAAACCGATAGAATTACTCCAAAAATTGAGAGTTCATCCAAGAGAGCTTGAGGGTAAATGTAAAGATTGTAAATATCTAGAGATATGCAATGGGGGTTCACGAAGTAGAGCCTATGCAATTTTTGGTAATATGTGGGCAGAAGACCCATCATGTTACCTAGAAGATGTCACTATATATAGGTAAAAATAAATAAATATATAAATAAAAAGAGGAAACAATGAAGAAAACTGTATTAAGTTTAATGACAACAATGGTTCTGTTTGCAGGAGTACCAAGTGATAGTGAAAAAATATTTGTCGTAGAGAGAGAGACCTCATCTGTTGCTATTATTCATCAGGGGCTAACCAAATCACATATGAGAAATATGCACAACATGAACCATGGAATTATTAAATTTGATGGTGATGATGGATATCTTATTAGCCGTGATGGGTTTGTGGTACATTTTGACCCTAAAAGCGAAAAAGTTCTACATGAATATAAGACCTCAAAAAGTGCCATTGGATTTGTAATTGGTAAGAACTATGTGGCAGTGGCAAACTATGATGACAAGTCTGTAGATATCTTAACCCGTGATTTGAAACCCATTGATAAGATAAAAACAGGCTCTAAAAATGTGGGGATTAAAATCTATAAAGATATGATAATTTTTGCACAAATGGACGCTGACAAGGTGACTGTTTTAAAAAATAAAGCTGATAAAAAAGAGTTGCCAAAATTTAAAATTTTTAAAGAGTTTAAAGTAGGAAAAATGCCATTTGATGCAATGATAAAAGATAATACCTATATAGTAGGCTTCTTTTTATCTAAATCTTTTGGTGTTATTGACTTAGATAGCATGAAATTTTCTGAAATTAAAGTAACAGCAAAAGATAACAAACCCGTCTTAAAAGTCCCTCATTTTGGCTTTTGGTCACTTAGTGATGAGAGAACTTTTATCCCAGCGGTGGGAGACAATGCCGTCATGGTCTATGACAAAGATTTTAAATTTATTACAAATATTAAGATGCAAGGTCTTCCTGTCTTTACCGCACTAAGCCCTGATAAAAAGTACCTAGCGGTTACCTTTTCAGGAAAAGATTTTCCAACTATTCAAATAGTAGATGCCCAAACATTAAAGATTATACAAACCTTTAAATTTAAGGGAAAAGTCCTTCATGTACGTTGGTCAAACATAGATGATTATCTCTATGTCTCTGTCAATGATGCCAACCAAGTCAATGTAATTAATACCAAAAAGTGGTTTTTGGAGCGTGAGATATTTCAGCTGAAAAGTCCATCAGGTATTTTTATCTATGAAGAAAAAAACCAGAAGCAAAAAGTAGAAAAAAACAAAAAATAAAAACAGACAAAAGGAGAGAAATATGGTCTATTTGACAGGTGCAGGTCCAGGAGATATGGAGCTTTTAACTATTAAAGCACTACGTGTGGTAAGAGAAGCTGATGTAATTATCTATGACCGTTTAGCCAACCCCGACATATTAGAAGAGGCAAAAGATGGATGTGAGTTTGTCTATGTGGGAAAAGCAGACAAGCACCACAGTCTACCACAAGAGCAGATAAACGAAGTTATCTATCAAAATGCACTAAAACATGAGAATGTCGTCCGTTTAAAAGGGGGTGACCCCTTGGTTTTTGGACGTGGAGGAGAGGAGGGAATATATCTCTATAAGCGTGATATAAAGTTTGAATTTATCCCTGGAATCACCTCTGCTATTGCCGTTCCCGAGTATGCAGGAATTCCTGTAACCCACCGAGGAATTACCGTCTCATTTCGTGTGGTAACAGGACATGAATCTTCAGGCAAAGACCACTCTCAAATCCCTTGGGAGAACTACAAAACCGATGATACTATTATCTTTTTGATGGGACTTCACCGACTTAATAAGATTGCAAATAAACTCATAGAGATAGGAAAACCAAAAGATTATCCTATTGCTGTTGTTAGCCGAGGAACAACCAAAGATGAGAAGACCGTAGTAGGTACACTAGAGAACATTTGGGAGAAGGCAAAAGAGCTACCAACCCCCGCACTTATTGTGGTAGGGAAAGTCGTTAACCTAAGAGAACAATTGAGCTGGTTTGAGCAGAAAATTAAAAAACAGAGTTAATTGGCACTATATTTAAACTAAAGTGAGTACAATAGGTGAAAAGAACAATTTAATAACTTAAAATATTAAAGTTTAATAAGGTCAGTTTATGGTTGAAATTCGAGATATCCCTATGTTTTCAAATTTAAGTAAAATATTTCATAAAGAGTTGCGTAATAATATGTACATTAAAAGATATACGAAAAACAGTATTATTTTTTATGAAGGGGATGAGAGTGACTATCTATATATCTTACTTGAGGGCAAAGTTAGACTATATAAAACCTCCCCAAAAGGCTCAGAGATACAGATAAAACGAATGGAAGCACCCAACACTATTGGAGAGTATGCCTGTTTTGAAAAAAAACCCTTTCCCGCCTCTTGTGAATTTATAAGCGATGGAGTAATGGGACTTTTACATTTTGATTATGTCTATAAATACCTCTCAGACCAAGAGTTCTCTTTGGGTCTTATCAAATCTTTAACCTCTAAAGTAATGCTCCTCTCTTCATTGGTACACAAGGAGACTATCCTCTCCTCAGAAGCCAAAGTGGCTGACTTGATGCTAGAAAATATGCTGATATTTAATCGTCTTAAAAACAATGAAATAGCCTCAATACTAAATCTAACTCCTGAGACATTCTCAAGAATACTCACAAAGTTTAAAAAAGAGTATATTATCCATCTGGAGGATAATGAACTAAAAATACTCAATGAAGAGGCACTCCATATTGTCATTGAGACCAACACCATTAAAGAGTGTTCCAGCTGTATTGATATCTTCAAAGCAAAATTGGAAATAGAAGCAAAACTAAATCAAAAAAAATAGTAGTAAAAATAATAATATTAAAGAAAGAAAAAAATGTCCTTTTTCCCTGCATATTTCAGTTTAAACAATAAAAAAATTCTTCTAGTAGGTGGTGGCTATATTGCCCTAGAGAAGCTAGAAAAACTGGTTGATTTCACCCATAATATCACCATAATTTCAAAAGAGTTTTCATCCGACTTCTCTGCTTTTGCAACCAAGCATAAAATAGGAATACAAAAACGTCCCTACAGCGTAGGAGATATTAATGGTTTTGATATTGTTATTGTGGCTACAGATACCGTCACTTTGCACCAAGAGATTTTTCAAGAGAGTAGAGATAGCCGTATTTTGGTCAACTCAGTAGATGACACCGCCTATTGTGACTTTATCTTCCCCTCCTATGTCAAAAATGGGGATTTAACCATCTCCATATCCACTAGTGGTGCTTCTCCTGCTCTAGCTAAACGTCTCCGTCTCTACATAGAAAAGCTTATCCCTTCAAATATCGGAGAGTTTTTAAAAGAGATGAAAGGATTACGCAAAACAATGCCAAAAGGTAAAGAGCGTATGCAGTTTTTTGAGAAAAAAACAGATGAGTTTATAGATAAAAATCTATAGACTCTTTGGAGTAGCATTAAAATTTTATACTCTTAAAAAAATCTCTAACATACTCATAGCCTGAATAGAGCGTAAGGGCAACAGCCAACCAAAGAAGCTCATTGCCTCCTACCCAGTTCATAAGCAAAAATCCAATGGCAATCATCTGAACTACAGTTTTGACCTTCCCCATCCATGAGGCAGAGATATCTATCCCCTCGGCTACAGCAGAGACACGAAGCCCTGTAATAAACAGCTCACGGGTGATAATTAAAAATACTGCCCAAGGAGAAGCAGAACCTATCATCATAAGACCTAAAAATCCTGCTAGGGTTAACATCTTGTCAGCTAAGGGGTCAAGTATCTTTCCCATAGTCGTAATTTGATTAAAGGTACGGGCAATATAGCCATCAAAAAAATCCGTAGCAGAGGCTAAGACAAAAATAAAGGCTGCGGCGTAGTTAAGCCATGAGGGGTGAATTCCCTTAAAAATTTCAGCATCTTGATTGACCAAGAGCATAAACATTACAGGGGCTAAAAGTAGGCGGATAAACGCTAGGATATTGGGGATATTTACAATTTTGTTATTTTGCATAATAGATTTCCTCTCTAGGGTGTTGTCCCCGATAACACCGTCAAAATAATTTTTAGATGGTTTTATATATAAAATATCCATAACACAGTGTTGTCGGGGACAACACCCTACGGATTTGATATTTATCTAAAAGTCGTCCCACCATCAACCACAAGGGTCTGACCTGTAACCCATGAAGCCTCATCGGTACACAAAAAATAGACAGCACCTGCTATATCTTCAGGGCTTCCCATTCGGTTAACTGCTGAACGCTTAATTGTTTCTGCTTTGACCTCTTCATAATTTGTAAACGCTTTAAGTGCATCGGTATCAATTGGTCCACCACTTATAGCATTGACTCTAATTCCCATATCTCCGAGCTCCACAGCAGCGTAACGGCTCATCGCCTCCACGGCTGCCTTGTTCGTTCCATGACCTGCATAGTTGTCAATGTATATAAGATTTCCAGTAGAACTTAATGTGACAATTGAGCCACCACCTACTTTTTGCATACGAGTAGCTGACTCTTGAGAACCACGAACAAATGCACCAACGGTTGCAGTATATATATTTTGAAGCCCTCTGGCAGGACGAAGCTTCATAAACTTACCATAGCCACCCACCACAGGACGACCATAAATCATCGCGTTACTTACAAAAAAGTCAATACGGTCAAAATCTTTATCTATTGCTAAAAAAAGTGGTTTAAACTCATCAAGTTCCAAAATATTAAGAGGATATGCCATGGCTTTAATACCATATCTACGCTCTAAATCAATGGCTATCTCATTGGCAATATCAACATTTGAGTTATAAGTAAATGCGATATTTACTCCTTGACTAGCAAATTTTTCTGCAATCGCTTTACCTATCCCTTTTGTAGCACCTGTAATAACTAATGTTTTACCTCTGTTACTCGACATCTACGCTCCTACTATATTATAATTTTTCATAACGGATTCTATCTTTTTCATATTCTCTACAGACGGCTGAATCAACGGCAATCTATACTCCAATGTATCAATCAAACCTGCGATATACATTGCTGCTTTAATAGGTATGGGGTTACTCTCACAGAACATCACTTTATTAATAGGATAAAGTTTATCATTAATCTCTTTGGAGGCTTTAAAATCCCCTTTAAGTGCAAAATGTACCAACTGGGCTTTTAGGTCAGGTAATAAATTTGAGGTAACCGAGGTAATCCCTTTTCCCCCATTGGCTAAGATAGGGTAATCAATCGCATCATCCCCTGAAAATAGATAGAGTTCAGGACATTTTGATAAAAGCTCAACGCTTCTTTCAATTGAACCTGTTGCCTCCTTAATTCCATAAATATTAGGCACATCATCAAAGAGCCTACAGACCGTATCAGCTAAAATATCCACCCCCGTTCGTCCAGGTACATTGTAAAGCATAAAAGGAAGATCTACAGAAGAAGCAATCTCTTTATAATGTTGATAAAGACCCTCTTGGCTCGGTTTGTTATAGTATGGGCTTACTGAAAAAATAGCATCTACCCCAATTTTCTCTGCATGTTTTGCAATCTCTATGGCTTCATGAGTAGCATTACTTCCTGCTCCTGCAAGTACTTTAGTATTGCTTCCTTTACATACCTCTACAGCAATCTCAATACATCTCCTATGCTCATCATGTGTCAGTGTGGCACTCTCGCCCGTAGTTCCCACGGGACAGATGGCATCAATACCATTATTAATCTGTCGAGTGATTAGTTTTGCAAATGTTGCTTCATCAAGTGTTCCATTTTTAAATGGGGTAATCAGTGCGGTTGAGGCACCCGTAATTAAATTACTCATTTGGTTTCCTGTTTACTCTTTCTGAGTATTAATGTTGTTGTAAGATCATGATTGAAATACTTCTTTGCTATCTCTGTGACCATTTTAGGTGTAATTTTAGCCAAATTCTCTTCATATTTTAGTAAAGGCTCTAAATTTCCTCTGACCAAATAAGATCCAAAAAGAGAATTGATACTAGCAGAGTTTTCAAGTGAGTAGATAAAATCTGCCTTGGTATTAATTTTAACTTTTTCTAGCTCCTCTTGGGTCACATCTCCACTTTTTAGCTTCTCTATCTCTTTGAGAATCTCTTTTTCTAAATCCTCAATTTTAACATCTGGGTTGGCTAACCCCATAAACATAAAAATCCCTTCATCGGTAAGCTCCATATTGTAACCATAGACAGAGTTTGCCATCTGCTTTTTATCAATAATCTCTTTGTGAAGACGAGAGCTTTTTCCTGAACTCAGAAGCTCTGAAATAGCAGAGAGTACCACTTGGTCTTTATGCTCAAAATTAGGAATAGGATAGGCTATGGCAATGGTATCAATTGTGTTATTTGCTTTCATAAGCTCTTTACGAATAGCTCCATCTCGTTTTGGCTCAACAGGATTACATTTTGGTACGGTAACTTTGTTCTCTATCTTACCAAACTTCTCTTTGGCAATTTTAAACACTTCATTTTCATCAATATCACCTGAAACTACTAAAATAGCATTATTGGGCTGATAATATTTTGAGTGAAACTCTTTGATATCATCAATTGTCCATGTCTGAATATCATTCATAAACCCAATGGGTGTCCAGTGGTAAGGATGTGCCACATAATGGGTATTAAAAAGTCGAAATTGGAGATATCCAATAGGAGGATTATCTGTTCGTACCCGTCTCTCTTCTGCAACTACTTTACGCTCTACTTGAAACTCCTCATCTTTGAGATTTAAATTCTCCATCAACTCGGCAAAAAGCTCCACTGAGGTCTCTAAATTCTTAGAAGAAGATTTAATATAGTAGTGGGTATAGTCAAAACTGGTCGATGCGTTATTGACAGCCCCTTTCGATTTTACTATTTTATCAAACTCTCCTGCTTCAAGGTTTTTGGTAGATTTAAAGTTCAAATGCTCTAACATATGAGCAATACCACTCTTTCCCATCACCTCATTTCGGCTTCCTACTTTATAAAAGATATCCGTGGTAATGACATGAGAGCCATTTTTCATCGGTACTACGACAATTTCTAAACCATTATCCAGTTTTTTACTATGGTATTGGGGTAATGAGTTTGCCATTAAAAGTCCTCCTGTTATTATCATTAATACTATTTTTTTTATCATATTAAGACTCATGTGTCTCAATAAACGACTCATAATCACCCTCGAAATCAATAATAGAACCATCACTATCTATTTTAATAATACGATTGGCAAAAGCATCAATTAACTCTCTATCATGAGAGACACAGATGACCCCACCTTTGTAGTTGTGTAACGCTTCACCTAAGGCAATAATCGCTTCTAAATCTAAGTGGTTGTTAGGCTCATCAAGAACTAAGAAGTTCGCACTGTCCATCATCATTTTAGAGAGCATAACTCGATGCTTCTCTCCTCCTGAACATGCACCAACCTCTTTGCTCTGATCCTCACCTGAAAAGAGCATACGCCCTAGACATTTTCGAATCTCATCAATGTGCCATTTTGGGTCATGACCTTGAATCCACTCATAGAGCTTTTCTCTTCCCACTACCAAATCTGTAGCATTCTGAGGAAAATAAGTTGTTGTTACAGTCTGACCCCAATTAAATGAACCATTATCTGCTTTAATTTTTTCCATAATAATCTCTAAAAGGGTTGATTTCCCAACCCCATTTCCACCAATAATAGCAATTTTATCTGTCCCCTCCACTTTAAAAGAGATATCGGTAAAGACCTCCAAAGAATCGTAAGATTTTCCAAGATTTTTAACCTCTAAAATCTCATTTCCTAAATCTCTGTGAGGTTTAAACATAATAGAAGGGTCACGACGTGAAGAGAGTTGAATCTCCGATACATCCAATTTATCAAGCTGTTTTTGACGAGAGGTTGCCTGTTTTGCTTTAGAGGCATTGGCAGAGAAACGGGCAATAAACTTCTCTAACTCCTCTTTCTCTTTTGAGGCTTTAGCATGGTCTACCTGTGCCTGTTTGGCAATAAGGTTGGCAGCGATATACCAATCATCATAATTTCCTGTAAACTCACGAATATTGGCAAAATCAAGGTCTAAAATATGCGTAACTACATTATTTAAAAAGTGTCTATCGTGAGAGATAACCACCATCACCCCTTCGTGACGTTTCAACTCTCTCTCCAACCACGCAATGGTCTCAATATCAAGGGAGTTAGTAGGCTCATCGAGCAGAAGAATATCTGGCTTTAAAAAAAGAACCTGTGCCAGAAGAATCTTTACCTTATCTCCACCTGTCAGCGATGACATAAGATTGCCATGCGTATCAGAGGGAAACCCAAGTGCTTCAAGGAGTTTTTCTATTTTGACATCAGACTCATAGGTGGGGTCTTCATCGGCACATATCATCTCTAACTCTCCAAGACGGTCATTGACTTTATCATCTTCAAAGTCACCCGTCATATAGAGTTCTTCTTTCTCTTTTTGAGCATCATATAGTTTTTTGTTTCCATAGAGTACAGAATCACTCAACGTAAAATCTTCAAATGCATAATGGTTTTGACTCAAAACACCCATTTTTAGACTCGGTTGAATCTGAACCACGCCATCTGTTTGCTCTAATTCACCTGCTAAAATCTTTAAAAATGTAGACTTTCCTGCCCCATTTGCTCCAATGAGACCATAACGTTTTCCACCATCCAATGTGATGCTAATTTTATCAAAAAGTACTCTTTTTCCATATCTCTGTACGATATTTACTGTGCTTAACATTTGCTCTTTACCTGCTTACTAAAATAATTTCGGCATTTTAACATAAGGTTGCTAAGTAATGGTACAGTTATCTTCTTAGTTCTTAATAAAAATTATATTTTAACATTTTATATTAAAATATATTATAATTTAACACAACTTTTATCTTTTTAATGTTAAAATTAGTTATAAAAAATTAATCACAAGGGGGTATTACAGCATGATTATAGATAAAATTATTGTCTCACAAGAGAGTTATTGTAGTAAGAATAGGTATGATATCATCTACTCAAATAAGAAGTATATAGAGAAGCTCTTTTCTCAAGGAGTCACTCCTGATAATATCTCTGAATCCGCACTAAAAAGCTACTATGCTCATATCTATTTTCTTCAGGTAAAAAATGGAGGATTTTCTAAGCTTGATGAGAAAATTGGAACAAAAATCACCATACTCTACTATATAAAAGATGGATTAAAATCCATTGGAGCCACTAAAAATATCAATCTATTTGAGCAATATCTTGATGCCAAGGAGAAACAGGAGACCCAAAACTATAAAATATTTGATAAACTCTTTACCTATATTAATAATCAAGAAGACGTCTTACAACTCAATACCAATTGGCTCAAAGAGAACAAAAAGTTGGCAATTAGCAAAAAGCATCATCTCACTAATAGTTATAGGAGTAATTTAGAAATTTTTCAAGAGAATCAAAAAAAAATAAATGTCAAGATACTAAAAAAACTCTGTAAAATAGCTAATGAGGAGTATCTTCGCATCACCTCATACGACCAAAATAATCTATATATGAACTCTTGTCACTTCAAAACCATACACTCCTATTTTTATATGATAAAAGAGAAAGAGAGATATGTTATGTACAACAGTTTTACAAAAAAAGAGGTATCAAGTGTTCTGATAAAAGGAGAAGATGCAGAGAAAAAAAGATTTTTCTCCACTTTATGGCATAAATTTATAGCTTAAAACAAGAAGGTAAAGATTACCCTTCAATATAATTTTTAAGCTTACGCCCTACTCTTGGATGTTTTAGCTTTTTAATTGCAGAGGACTCTATCTGTCGCACACGCTCACGAGTGACAGACAACTCTTTTCCAATCTCTTCGAGCGTTCGATCACTCTCATCAGTAAGAAGACCAAAACGCATGCGAATAACTGCTTTTTCTCGCTCGTTAAGTTGGTCAAGTACTTCATCAATTTGATTATTTAAATCATCTCTGAGAACTGCCTCTGATGGACTCATTGTGGTTTTATCCTCGATAAAATCACCAAATCTTCCATCATCCTCATCCCCCACAGGGGTCTCTAAGCTTACAGGCTCTTTGGTAATTTTAATAACATTTTTTACTTTGTCAACAGTTAAGCCTACTTCTCTAGCAATAGTATCTAAATCAGGCTCTTTTCCTGTTTCTTGAAGATTTTTACGAATAATTTTATTAATTCGATTAATTGTCTCAATCATATGAATAGGAATTCTAATGGTACGTGCTTGGTCAGCAATTGCCCGAGAGATAGCTTGGCGTATCCACCATGTGGCGTAAGTAGAGAACTTATACCCTTTTTGATACTCAAACTTATCAACTGCTTTCATCAGACCAATATTTCCCTCTTGGATAAGGTCAAGAAATGGCAAACCACGGTTAGTATAACGCTTCGCAATAGAGACCACCAAACGCAAGTTAGATTTCGCCATTCGGGTTTTTGCTTTTTCACTCTTCTTTTTACCACGACGTATCTGATTTAAAATCTGAGCCAATTTTTCAGGGTCAAGGTCAAAACTGTCTTTACTCGCTTCTCTGGTCTCATAGAGTTTTTTAATCTCCACATAGGTACTTACCATGGTGGTTTCAGGTACAGAATCGGTAATATCCTCTTTGTCCATATCCAAGATATTACTCAATATCTTTTGGTGGTTATCTTTGAGAGAATCATTAAAAAGTGGCAGTTTATACTCCAATCTTTTTAACTCTTTATCAAACCCATCATCACTTTTTAGTGCAGTCTCCATCGCTTTAACCAACTCATTAATAAGCTTTGAAGTGGGTCCTAAATCTACCAATGCTAGTTTAAGTAGCTCCTTTTTAAATGCTACTTTCATATGCTCATGTAGAATTTTTTCTTTCTCAATCTCAGAAGAGTTAAGCAGTATATCCAACTCATCTTGAGACTTTAACCAATCTTTTTTTGATTTTTCAAGAGATTTAAAACTGTCAACAACCTGCTTAACACGCTTATCAACAACTTTTTTAGGAGATTTGACCACTACCTTTTGACTGCTATTCTCTGCACTCCCCTTAACCTCTTCGGACTTATCATCTTTTGTGTCCTCTTCGGTCTCTTTTTCATCTTCAAAGCTTTTAAAAAGCTCTTTTACCCTTCGCTCACGGTTTAGAAGTGGCCCTTTATAGTTCAAAATATACTCAATAAGATAAGGAACAGAACAGATAGCATCCAAGATAATATCCTCTCCCCCCTCAATCTCTCGACTTAAAAAAATCTCCTCTTCTTTAGTTAAAAGTGGTATTTTTCCCATCTCACGAAGGTACATACGAACAGGACTGTCCGAGCGACTCCACTCTAAAAGCTCTTTTTCTTTGAGATAATCAAACTCCTCTCCATCCCCTTGAGCACCTTGTTTCCGTATCGCTTCTATTCTTTTTTTCTCTAATTCAAAAAGGTGTTTTGAGTATTCAGAGGAGGTTAGGAGGGCGATTTTATGTTTTTCTGATAGTTTTAAGATTTTTCTTGTCTGTACAAGTGTTGGTTGCTTTTCAAACTCTTTTGCAAGATTTTCATAGGTAACAACATCACCTCTTTTACATGATGTAAAAATTTCTTCTAAGTTTTTATTGATATCTTTAGTAGCCAAAAGGACGACTCCTTGTTAAGTTATGTTGTTGGGTGATTTCTAAGGGTGGATTATACCGAAAAATCTATTTTGTTTAGATTAATCTTTCTCAAAATAGATATTTTTTGAGATATTATGTAACAATTATCTCTTCTTGATTTTTAAGTAACAGAAGCAACTCATTGGGTTGACGCAGTTTTAATGTTTTTTCATGTTCAAAATTAAAATAAAGTCCACGCAATGCTCGATTAATCATCTCATGAGCAATAAGAATAACCATCTTCTCATCTTTGATCGCCTCTAACCAAAATTTAAGACGCTTAGTTACTATTTCATAAGACTCTCCATTCTCTATCTGATAGTTCCATTTGTCTGCCTCTCTTGCATTAAACTCTGTTACGTATTTGGTTTGACAAAAGGATTTTAGTTGCCCTTCAAAAATACCATAATCAAACTCCTCTATACGTTTATCAAAAATAATCTTATCTCTGTCTATATCAAGCTCATCACAGATAATAAAAGCAGTATCTCTTGCTCGACCTAAAGGGGAGGCGTAAATCTTAACCTCATCAAAATTGATAATATTATTACCCAGTTTTATCGCATTGGCTTTAGCTTGTGATTCTCCTTTTAATGTTAGTGAAGAGTTTTTTTTTCCTTGATAACGACCCTCCAAATTCCATACCGTCTCTCCATGTCGCACCAAGAATATTGTGGGGTAGATCATCTATCTCTCTTCGTAAAATGACCCATGGCATACCACATCGCACCAATAATAGAAAAAAGAACCAAAAATGGTACCCAAGGGTAGGTTTTAAAATACTCAAATAGAGTCTTGATCGTCTCCCCTGCATAAAATGAACTAAGCATAATTATGGTGACAAAAAAAGGCGAAGCAAAAAGATTATAAAATCCAAACTTTTTAAAATTATAACGAGAGAGTGCCATCGAGATAGGAATCAAAGTCTTAATTCCATAGAGAAACTTCTGTATAAAAATAGCCAACACCCCATATTTTCGCAAAATAAGTGTGGAGAGTGCAATTTTTCGTTTATGCTTTTCAAAGTAGGGCTTAATATCCTCTTTGTGATATCTCCCCAAATAGAAGAGAAACATATCTCCCATATAGTTAAAAAATGAGGCGATGCCTAAAGAGATAAGAAGGTTCATCTCACCCATATAAGAAAGAACTCCTGCAGCTGCCACCACCACCAAAGAGCCACCAAATGAGAAAAATGCCAGAGCCACATAGCCCCAAGTGCTTAAGTTTGTTAATGTATCTTCCAAAAATTTCCTTTTTTAATTCAATAATTTTAAAGGATTATAGTATTATTTCTTTAAAAATTAGGCTTTTTATTATAATTGAAATCATTGCCAATCTTAAACCTCTCCTCACTCTATGATTACTATATACAAAATATAACATCACTGATAA
Source organism: Campylobacteraceae bacterium (assembly GCA_027076905.1). GTDB lineage: Bacteria > Campylobacterota > Campylobacteria > Campylobacterales > Sulfurovaceae > UBA1140. The sequence continues at coordinate 19,870 of JALTGP010000271.1, forward strand.
TGTTAAGTACTGTTTTTTTATAACAATAATGTTTATAACAACCGATATTATGGGTACGTTCTATCTATAAATTATATTTTTTTACCCTATTTTCATTTTTATATTTGCTCTAAAATGATACACTTCGCAACTCACTCACAATTTAAAGTACAAACATGAACTATTTAAAAGATTTAGAACAGATTATTAATATAAACTCGTTTACCAAAAACCAAAATGGCGTTAATATGGTCTCCAAACAGATGAGCATATGGCTAGAGGAACTAGGCTTTGACAACCACTGTCATGAGCGTTCTCATATCGGCAATCATCACCTCTATACCTCTCCTAAAACAGATGGTATAAAAATTTTACTTTTGGGTCATAACGACACTGTATTTCCCAAAGGAAAATTTGAAAACTATTCGGAGGACAGTGAGTGGATTTACGGTCCTGGGGTTTGTGATATGAAGGGTGGAAATATAGTAGCACTTCAAGCACTTCGTAATATCTACGCCAAAAATAACAAAATAGAGAATATAGATTTTTTATTGGTATCTGACGAAGAGACAGGAAGTGACGATAGTAAACTTCTCTCCTCTTCTCTTGCCAAGGATTATGATGTATGTTTTGTTTTTGAAGCAGCAGGAGAGAACCTAGAGGTGGTTACAGGACGTAAAGGGGTTGGTACATTTACCATTGATATCGAGGGGAAAGCTTCTCATGCAGGAGTTCGATACACAGAAGGTATTAATGCTAATCTTGAAGCAGCTCATAAACTCACAGAACTCACAAAACTCACCAATTTGGAAATAGGAACAACGGTTAATGTTGGTAAGATAGAGGGTGGAATTGGTGCTAATACCATCTCTCCTTCTGCCAAGCTTCTTTTAGAACTTCGTTACACACAAAATTCTGAAAGAGATAGGCTTTTGAAAGCATTAGAGGAGATTACAAATAACTCTTATGTAAAAGAGACAAAAGCCACCCTTTCAGGGCTTATTCAGCGTGACGTGATGGAAGCAAATAAGGCACAATCAGAACTAATCAAAAAAATAGAAGCATTATCAAATACAAAAATTTTAACAGAACAGCGTGGTGGCGTGAGTGATGCCAATATCATCGCTTCAAAAGGGGTTACAACAATTGATGGATTTGGCCCTTTTGGAGATGGTGACCACACTGTAAAAGAGAGAGCCTTAAAAAGCTCTTTTATTCAACGAATAGACTTAATGACAACAATTTTAGAGCATCATCAAACATTAAAGAAATTTTAACTTACTAAGGAGAGAAGAGAATGCCAAACAAGCGAACAATAGGAATGTGGCTCTATAAAAATGGTGGAGGATATGCCATTGGAGAAAAGATTATTTCAAAACTACAAGAGCGTAATATTGAGACTATTGATGATATAGATCTCCATAAAGCAATAGCTCAAAATAAAAATATTGTACATAATGGTGTAAAACTAAACAAACTTGACCTCTTTTTCTCCTACAATGCAGGGGAGCAGACTGTCTATCAAACTTATCTCTATCAAGCACTTAACCGTATTATTCCGATGATTAATTCATACGACTCTTTTCAACTAACAGAGGACAAATTTCAAACCTCATTTGTATTGAGAAATGCAGGAGTTAATACCTCTGATTATAAACTTTTTCACCGTGATGATGCCTATCAAGGTCTTAAAAAAGTGCTTAAAAAATGGGGTGGAATGGTATACAAACCAACCAATGGTTGGGGAGGCTCGGGACTGACCAAAATAGAAGATAAAGAGAGCCTACAAGCATTAGTTCCAACACTTAACCAAAGCAATAGACGTGAAGTTTTTGTTGAAAGATTTATAACTTATGATAAAACCGATTTCAGAGTAGATGTTGTCGATGGTCACTTTGTAGGCTGTTATGGACGTAAAGCAGGTGGTAATGACTGGAGAACCAATGTTACCTCAGGGGGTTCGGTATTTATACGTGAACCAAATGATGATGTAATAGACATTGCTCTCAAAGCAGCAGCTGCGTGTGGTACTGATATTGCAGGAGTAGATATTATTTTTGATCAAGAAAAAGAGAGATATGTGGTACTAGAAGTCAATGGAATTCCTGCTTTTGCCACACCATCACAAGAGAAGATGGGACTTGATTTTAATGATAAAAAGATAGAGCTCATTGTAGATATGATAGACCGAAAAACAAAAAAACAGAAAAGTAATTAATAAAAAGATAATTAATAAAAAGATAATTAATTAAAAAAGTAATTAACAACAAAATAACTAAGGAAGATATTATGGGATTAAAAAACGAAGAACTACCAACACTTGGATTTTTATACATGGATTATGTATTAAGATTTTTTGACTACTCAAACTTTAAAGGATGGCCAAATAAGATTGAAGAGGTGACATACCACTGGGGAAATGATAAAGATAGATTTATCGCTGAAGTTAAAAGAAAAAAGATTGATGTACTTATTGGAAATATTCCTGCAACAGCCTACGAGACTTTTAGAGAGATAGCAAGAGCGTTACCAAATGTAAGATTTGTACCCTCTTTGGATACACAGTTTTCCAATAAATCAAAAGAGAATGTAACCCGTTTTGCGTGGAAATATAATTTGCCAATTCCAAAAACATATATCTATTACCACAGAGATAATGCAGATAAGTTTCTCAAAAAAACAAAGTATCCAAAAATTGTCAAAAAATCTTATGGACCATCTAACTATGGTGGATACTTTGTACATAAAGTTGACTCTTATCAAGAGGCAAAAGAGCTCTATGCCAGTAAAAAATATCACCCAATGTATTTCCAAGATTTTATTCCAATGGAAGCAGATATTCGTGTAATGCTTATTGGTCACAAACCTGTCTGTGCATTCTGGAGACGTGCACCTAAAGGGGAGTGGTTAACCAATACAAGCCAAGGTGGAGAGATGGACTACATGGACGTACCTAAAAATGTTCTTGAACTCGCAGTACGCACCTCTAAAGCTGCCAAAGCTGAATACTGGGCATGTGATGTTGCTTATGGTAAAGATGGTAAAGTAAGAATTTTAGAGTGTGCCACTGCATTTGCTGCATTCCCATACATCAGAGACTGGATTGGTCAGTACCTTATGTGGAATCTAAGTGAAGGAAGATTCAGAAAACCACATATGCCAATGTTTAATTGGGAAGAGCTTGGTAAAATCTCTCCTAATTTACTTAGAACCATGAGACATATCACTTTTGGAAAATACTCAGCCTCTTATGATGGTTCTTACTTTGGTAATAAGAAAAAATCATACGGTGAGGGAACAGTATATTTACATGACCTTGATGAGAGCTATCCTGTACTTGAAGTAGCAGAAAGAACCTCTGAAGAGTGGCCAAGTGAAAAATGGAATTATCAAGATAGATTTAAACTTAAAAGTATCAAATCAATGAAAGTTCCTGCCCTCAAAGAGGAGGAAGCACCTGAAGTTTCAGGAGACGAATCAGCTACTACTGAGGCTGATGAAGAGCTAAATACAGCCTCATCAAACTAAACTTTTAACCTCTTTTGAGGTTAATTTTTGTTAAAATTCTCCTGAAATTATCATTAGGGGATTATTAACATGAAACAACAATATCGTTCATACCAAGAGAGTTCTGACTTTCTTATAGAGTGTACCAAAAAATATCCAGATATTATCTCTGTTAGCACCATCGGAAAAAGTTGGGAAGACAGAGATATACTCTTAGCAACCATCTCTTTAAATGTAGCATTTGCGAACATCAAACCTGCTCTACTTTTTACAGGAACTGTTCATGCTCGTGAGTGGATTGGTAATGAATTGGGTATTGAATTTATTGACTATATTCTAAAGAACTACAAAAACAATCCTCAAATTTTGACAACCCTAACCAATAACACATTATATTTGGTTCCCTGTCTAAATCCTGATGGATTTGAGTACAGCAGACAACACTTCTCATTTTGGAGAAAAAATAGACGGGATAATAGGGACGGAACATTTGGGGTTGACCTCAATCGTAACTTCTCCATAGGCTATCGCAAATCAACACAGACCAACTCAAATGTTTATGGTGGTCCTGAGCCTTTTTCAGAACCTGAAACCCGAGCGATTAAAGAGTTTGTAGATACCCATACCAACATCACCATTGCTCTTGATTATCACTCACAAGGAAATGTATTTTTCCCTGCCCACAAGTTTAACCATGAGATGGAGCTAGAGGGAACTGACCTAAACTCACTTTGTGCAAATATGAACTACTATATTAACAAAGTAACAGGAAGACGATATGGCATAAATAGAGGAAAACCACCCACAAAACTTATCTCAGGTTCAGGAAGAGAGTACTACTACTCAAAAGGTATCTTGCCTGTAGTTGTGGAGGTAGGGACGCGAAATATTCCTGATTATATGCAAAATATGTCAGAATCCATCAATGAGAATATCCCTGCACTACTCTATGCCCTAAGTGAAGCGAAAAACTACAGTCACAATGCACCTAAAAGAGTAAAGAATTTTCATATCAACTCCTTCTCCTCTCATGAGTGTCACCTCGCATGGGAGTATGAAGATAACCGAGATATCTATTTTGAAATCTATAGAAACTTAAACAATAAAATGGCGTGTAACGACTCCTCTCTCATTGGTATCACCTGCAACAATGAGTTTAAAGATGAAAACCTAAAAAGTGGGACACGGTATCTATACTACATTCGAGCTATTGATAAACTCTCACTCACAAAATCCCCTTATGCACCAAAAGTAAAACTAAAAACACTGCTTGAAGACAATGAGTTTGCAAAAACCATCTTTCCAAATAAATCAAAAATAGGCTATGTTGCAGAGAAAACACTCGAAGCCAACATCAGTCACTTTGGGAGAAACTCTCTAAAGGTTGGGGTCAGTAGTGGAAGAGGAATCTCTTATGGTGTTATGGAGTTTGACTTGACGGGAATCCCAGAAAATGCAATTATTTTAGATGCTAAAATCTCTCTCTATCCACTCAACAGAGTCTCTGCCAAAATAGAAAAGTATGGAGAGTGGTCACTCTCTATTATCAATCAAAAAACCATTGCTGATATCCAAGACTATCATCAAGTCCATGAGGCAAAACATGTAAAAACAGTAGGTAAAAGTGTCCCATCAGAACAGTTAACGCAAGGGATTTGGAGTCATTGGGACTTCAACGAGTTTGAGAGAAAAACACTCCAAGAGGAGCTTTCCAAAAGAAAAGTGATTTTTAAACTTGAAGGGCCAAAAGAGCTTCCTATCGGAAGAGATTCTCAAATCATGGTATTTGACTTGGGTTATGGCAATCAAGGTGGAGGACTTCACTACCGTCCCTCTATTGATATCAAATACACCATTCCATCAGAACAAATCTCTATTGAACTCTCCAATGCCATCACCATCTCAGAAGAGATAGTAATCTCCAATAAACTCGCTTGTGGATTTGATAAAAATAAAAACAAAGTCTACGCCTATATGTCCTTTGACCTCTCAGCACTCCCTGACAATCAAGAGACCGTCATCACAGAAGCATGGATTGAGATTCACAACGCCTCAACCGTCAAAAAAGAGATTGATATTCGCTATGATGTGGAGTTTGTTGATTTTGATGAACTCTCCTACTCTGATATCAAAGAGAGAGAACGTATAGAATACATCGGCTACGAAGTAAGCTCCCATGAACTAGGACGCAAAAAATGTCATAATTTCGCCTTTGACCACTACTCAAAACTTGCCCTTGAAGAGATGCATGAGCAGGACAAAGAGGCGAAGTTTATTATCCGTCCCACCTCAGTTTTAAGCCGTGAACACCTTATCAACTGGGTACATGAGGGGGAAAACTCAGCCAAACTGGTCATCAACTACATTGTAAAAAGAAAACACCCACTACCAAATCCAGAAAATCTAAAAGCCCATGTGGACAAAGAAACTGTAAAAATTAGTTGGGACAGAATCAAAGATGATGCGTGTATAGGCTACTATGTTGTTAGAAACAGGTGGCACAAACCCAAAAACCCATTTGATGGAGTAAAACTCTACGCAGGAGCAGACAACTTCACCTATGATACCTTTGGTTCAACCACGCTTAGTAAGTTCTATACAGTATTTTCATATGATGATGTGCCTAACTATAGTGAGGGGGCGGTGATTGAGTATAAAGCATAAAAACTAAAGTATTTTAAAGGAAATAACATGAAATACACCAAATTTAAAACCATACCTATAGAGAATCGAACATGGATAGACAAAACCATAGACAAAGCACCCATTTGGTGTTCTGTCGATTTACGAGATGGGAATCAGTCATTGATAAAACCGATGAGCTTGGATAAAAAAGTAAAGTTTTTCAAGCTTTTGGTTGAGATGGGATTTAAAGAGATAGAGATAGGATTTCCCAGTGCAAGTGAAGTAGAGTTTGAGTTTACACGCTACTTGATAGAGAATAATTTAATTCCAGATGATGTAACAATTCAAATTTTAACCCAAGCCAGAGAGCATTTGATAGCACGAAGTGCAGAAGCATTACGGGGAGCTAAAAATGTAATTGTTCACTTATATAATCCAACTTCAGCCATGCAACGCAAGATAGTTTATGAGAAAAGTCAAGAGGAGATTATCCAAATGGCACTTCAAGGAGTGAAGTGGATAAAAGAGCAATTTGGTAATTTTGAAGGGGCAGTACGTTTAGAGTACTCTCCTGAGAGTTTTACCCAGACGGAGTTGGAATTTTCAGCCAAGATATGTAATGCCGTGGTAGAGGAGTGGTACAGAGATAATCATAAAGAGGATAGAGTTATCTTAAATTTACCCTCCACTGTGGAGGCATCAACTCCCAATGTCTATGCTGACCAGATAGAGTGGATGGGTCGTAATATTGTGCAACGTGATAGAGTAGAGATAAGTGTTCATGCACATAATGACCGTGGCTGTGCCGTAGCATCAACTGAGTTGGCTTTGATGGCAGGAGCTGACAGGGTTGAGGGGACATTATTGGGCAATGGAGAGAGAACTGGAAATGTTGATATTGTCACAGTTGGATTAAATATGTATACCCAAGGAGTTGACCCACAATTGGACTTTAGTGAGGTAGATAAAATTGTCAAAATTGTCGAAGATAGCAATGAGATAAAAACCCACGTTCGTCACCCCTATGTAGGAGAGTTGGTCTATACGGCATTTTCAGGTTCACACCAAGATGCGATAAAAAAAGGTATGGCACAACAGAAAGAGAATGCGTTATGGTATGTTCCCTACTTACCAATCGACCCCAAAGATGTGGGGCGAAATTATGATGCGATTATCCGTATTAATTCCCAGTCAGGAAAAGGTGGTGTAGCCTATATTTTAAATAGCCAATATGGCTATGCTATCCCTAAGCGAATGGAACCACATATCGGGAAAATTATCCAATCCAAAAGTGATAAAATAGAGGGGATAATGAGTGAAACAATGATAAAAAAGGAGTTTGAAAAGATATTTTTAAACCGAAAAGAGAGCATATCTATTGCCAATATCAAGATAGATATTGATGGGCATGAGGTACGCGTCGATGGGGATTTTAGTATTAGAGGAGAGACCCATCACCACTCCATCACCTCATCAGGCATTATCTCTGCTATCTCCAAAATATTTAAAGAGCATCAAATAGAGTTTGAGGTTATCGAGTACTCCGAACACGCCAAAACCATCGGAGAGGATGCCAAAGCCCTTGCCTATTTTGGGATTCAAGTAGAGGGACAAGCCTATTATGGTGTAGGAGAGGATATCAATATCTCTTACGCTTCAATGAATGCTTTGGTTTCAGCTCTCAATGTAGCAATCAACCCTCAAGCATCTCTTTAGCTTTGGCAATACAGGAGTCTATCAAAGGGGTATCTGCCACCTCAAATCTACAGCCACGGGGAAGATGCTCCTTGGTAGCATGACCAATTAATACAGCCCTATAACTCGCATCCCAACTAAAATTTTTAAAGAAACAGTTGATAGTAGAGGGCGAAGTAAAGATAATAATCGCATCTTTTTCTGGTTGTTCATATAGCAAATATCGTACACATGAGGTATGATAGATAATCTGCTCTTTTAATCCAATCCCACTCTTCTCCAAATAGCCTTTACTATCAAAAGAGACCTCTTTAGGTCGTAGATAGAGTAAGTTTTTATCACTAAAGAAGCTCTTGATATCCTCTGCTAGAGATTTACCATAGAATGATTTTGGATGATAGATAACCTCTCCTCCTAGCTCCTCTATCTTCTTTTTAGTCGCTCCACCAATAGCAATAGAGGGGTAATCTCTCCATTTTTCATCAATCTTATTGGCAGTTACAACTGCTTGTTTTGACGTGAATATAAGCGTATCAGACGATGAAAAATCTATGCTTGTAGCGACCGTCTTAAAAGATATCATAGGCAAGAGGTGTGTTCCCTCTTTTTTGAGAGGAGAGAGGAGATATATCATTGGCGTACTTGACCTAGTTTTTTGCCCTCTGATATGGCATTGTTTATCTCCTCATCATCATATGGATCATAGTGAGGGGTAATAACCCATCGTTTTTTCTCATCTAAAAGAGCTATTTTGTCCTCTATTTGGTCAGAGATACGATGAGCCTCTATCAGATACATATTGGGTTGGAGTACCAAATGAAACTCCACGAAGTTTATCGTCCCATCAGTTCGAGTTTTAAGCCAATGAAAGCCATTGACCTCGGGGTGCGAACCGATAAGTTCTCGTATCTCATCAACCGTCTCTTTCTCTAAAGCTCGGTCAAGCAAAATAGCAATCCCCTCCTCTATAATTTCATAAGCAGAGTAGATAATATAGATACCAATTCCAAAACCAAACAGTGCATCAATCCACTCCCAACCTGTAGCATAGACAATACCTAGAGCCAAGAGAATCACCCCATTGCTCCAAAGGTCGGTTTGGTAGTGTAAAGCATCAGATTTAATCACAAGATTATCGGTCTCTTTTGCCACTTTTAGTAGATACTGAACAAGCACAAAAGTCACTATTATAGAGATAAGCATAACGGTAATCGCAGGAGTAAGAAGCTCTGTTTTTGAGCCATGTATCGCTTTTTGTATCGCTTCATAGATGATGTAAAGTCCTGATATTGTGATAACTGTCCCCTCGATTACTGCTGCGATGGCTTGAACTTTCCCCTTTCCATACTGAAACTCCTCACTCGCTTTCTCTTCTGATTTTTTAATCGCAAAGAAGTTAAAAATGGAGATAAGAGTATCAAGTAAAGAGTCAATCGCCGATGCCAAAACAGCCACTGAGCCTGATGCAACCCCAATAAAAAACTTGATAAGCGTTAATATCGTTGCCACAATGGTAGCAACAATGGTAGCTCTTTTTTCTGATGACATAATTTTTCCTTTAAGATGTTAACTATTTTTGGAAGTGTACCATCTTAAACTTATCTCCCATAATAGTAGGGGCAATCAATGTCTTAATCCTATCCGCCTCTCGCAGATAATTCGCCTGTGTCGTCTGTTTGGCAAACTGCTCCAAAATATCTATCAACCCAAATCGAATCAATGCCCTAGCCTGTGTCTCATACTGGTCAAGTTTAAACCCTGCCTCCTCAAACGCATCTATTACATGAGCAAAATTCACATCATAGGTAATATCTGCATTTTGATATACATCGGAGAGTGTTAACTCTTCATCAAAAAGGGGGAAAGTCTCATGATTTTGATAAACCCTAATCGAAAAATCATTTCGCACAAACTTCTCACCATAATCAAAGCTCACAAAATCACAATGCTCTATCCCTTTTGCCATATGCTTTGCAAACTCCTCATATCCAACAGCTACTTCACCTTTGACCTGTCTATGTTTAGAGGCAAATGTGGCTAAATCCTCATCTATCTCTCTCCACTCCACCACATGGTCAACAACAAAAGCCTCCTCTCCATCTTTGATAAGCTCACAAGGAAACGCATCAAAAATCTCATTGGCAACTACAAAAGCATAATCCACATTCACCTTATCAATATCATTAAAATGCGTAATAGTAATATCAGAGCCAAATCGTTCCTCTATATATTTAAGTTGTTCTTGCTGAACCTTTGGCTGACGCTCCACTATCCCAAACTTAAGTGTCTGCACAAGTGTCGGGTCAAGCGTATAGAGCCATTGAATCATATCACAAAGTAGATACCCCTTATGTGCTCCTATCTCAATAAGCCACCCATCTCTTTTAAAACTATCCTTTTGCATAAGCTTATAAAAATGGTTGGCGATACTTGCCCCAAAAAATGAACTTGTACTTACTGCTGTATAGAAGTCTCCCTCTTTTCCTATTGCTTTGAAATTTTTGTAGTAGCCCTGCTCTGCGTAAAGCCAATTGTTCATGTATTTACTAAAATTCACTGTTTTCCTTTTTAATTAATTTTTAAATTTTATATATGAAGAACATCAACCTTTACCGAGCATCCGCAACCCGAGTATATAAGCCCAATAGCTCAGTTTGTGCATCATATTTATAGATATCTTGGTCTATCTTGCGAACTTCCAAGGTATTGGTAATTATCTCTGTATCATAAGAGGTTGCATCTCCTGCTTGTTCTAAATCTAAGGCTACAGCGTACATATTGGCGTAGTGGTTTGCGTCTTCCTCTGATAAAGCTATCTTTTTATCTATAATCTTTAGACGCTCTTTGATGAGCTTGAAACGATTTGCTATCTCTTTTCTCTTTTCATCTCTTTCTACTTGGGCGTTCATATAATCGATTTTAGAGAGTTGGATATCTTTTGTCATATTGATATTTAAGGGAATTGAAACTCTGAAACCATAGTTGAAATACTCACGATTTAGGCTTGAACCTGGTTGGGCAAACATTGGATTTAAATCCTCATTGACATAGCGACCTGTTAGGGCTACTTCTGGGAGATATTTTGCCCATGTCATCTTTTTATATTGGTTTTTTTCCTCTATTCTTAGGCTATCACGCTTTAACTCTAGCTGATTATTAGTGTAACGTTGCTCATCTATCATAGCGAATGTTGGGGTTTTGATTTTGTAGGGGTCATCATTACTCAAAAGAGCAAACTTGTTTTCAAGCTCCGCGATACTTAAATCTATGTCTAGTTTGGCAGTAATATCTTTATTGTGTTTGAGCAGTGATTGATCATAGAGGGTTCGATTGGTTAATCCTGCATCATAGGACTCTTTTTGGATAAGCATATCTAGTTTATCATTTTTGATAAGTAAATCTATCTTTTGGAGTTGAAGTTGAGATTTTTTTAAACGGTATAGAATATTTATTGCTTGTGAGATAAGCTCTCTTCTTTGTAGCTCTATGTCGATGCTGTTTGCTTGGTCTTGAAACTTGGCATACTTTAACGCAGACCAAATTCCTCCCGATTTAAAAATAGGTTGGTCTACGGATATGAGGAACTGACCTGTACCTACCATAGAGCCAAATTGTGTGGAGTAGTTTTTAGAATACTGCAGATGAATGGGGTTTATCCAGGAATCCTCTAGTTTTTCAGCATTGACACTACTCTGCTCATGTTTATACTTTAACATAGCCTCTTGATTTCCTGAGAGAATATCATGTAGTTCATCAGTAGCAAAAAGTACCGATGAACCAAAATAGACTACAAAAAGACTAGAGAGAAGCGATGGCTTTTTCAAAACGTTTGAATCCCTCATCTATCTCCTCTTTGGTAATGGTCAAAGAGGGTAAAAATCGTACCGTATTTCGTCCTGCTGGAAGGACAATAAGCTTCTCGTTCATGCTATTAGCTAAAATCGCTTTCATTGTATCGTTATCTTTTGCTCGAAGCCCTCGCATCAGACCAATTCCAACCTCTTTATCAAAAAGATTTGACTGTTTTTTAGCAATATCTTGAAGTTTATTGGTAAAGTAATCTATCGTATCTGATAAGTCTCCACTCTCATCGAGACCACTTAGTACCTCTAAAACGGCTAACCCTGATGTAGTACTCATATAGTTCCCACCAAAAGTACTTCCGTGGTCACCTGCGCTTAGAATATCTTTGTGCTTTGTTAGCACAGCACCAATAGGCATACCACCACCTAACCCTTTGGCAAGAGTGACGATATCAGGCTCTATCTCATATACATTTGATGCCAACATCTTACCTGTACGATAGATTCCTGTCTGTACCTCATCAACAATTAAAAGTACCCCTATCTCTTTTAGATGCATTGCTAGTTTTTGTATCTCATCTTTTGGAAATGGCTGAACACCCCCCTCCCCTTGAACAAGCTCAATAAGTACAGCTACTGTCTCATCATCTATGCTCTTATAGACACTCTCTATCTCATTTACATAAGAGAATCCATCAGGATATGGGGCAAAGTTTGGGGTATGAAAACTGTCTTGACCTGTTGCTTTTACGGTGGTAATGGTTCGTCCATGAAAGGAGTGTTCTAAAGTGATAACTTTATATTTTTTCTTCTCAAATTTAGTCTCACCATATTTTCTAGCTATTTTAATCGCTCCCTCGTTTGCCTCTGCTCCTGAGTTTGCAAAAAATATCGCTCCATCATAGTTAGCAAGTTTACAAATTTTTTCGGCAAGTTTGGCTTGTGGCTCAATTACTTGGAGATTTGAGATATGGATAATTTTCCCTGCCTGTTCACAAATAGCAGATACTAGTGTTGGGTTGGCGTGTCCTATTGAGTTTACACCTATACCTGATGCAAAATCTATATAGTCTGCCCCATCCTCATCAAAAACTGTTGAGCCTTTTGCCTCTACAAAATTGGTGTAGTTTCGTCCATAAGTCTGTAAAATATACTGTTTGTCTAACTCTTCTAAATTCATTATTACTATTGTCCCTTAATTATATACTGTTGTGTGTCTCATCACTTCGATGCTCAAATGGAAGCTTTGCTCCACCCATCAAGTGAAAGTGCAAGTGGTGAATCTCTTGACCCCCATTATCTCCATTATTGGTGGTAAGCCTATATCCACTTTTATCTACACCTATTAGGGTTGCCACCTCTTGTATAAAGGGGGTCATTTTGGTCATCATCTCTGCAGAGACATCTTGAAAGCAATCTACATGGACTTTGGGAATAATCAAAATATGTACAGGTGCTTTAGGATACAAATCATGCAGGGCTATAAACGCATCATTTTCAAGTACATTATTACTAGGAATATCTCCATCAACTATTTTACAAAAAATACACATCACTTATCCTTTTTACTAAATTTTAGAGATTATAACACATTCAATCCCACTATTTAGTATATTTTAGATAAAATCGCACAAATAATAAAATAATTGAACAGAGGTTATTTTGAAGCACCTAGAAGATAAAATCACACAAGCAACAACACTGGAATTATTGGAAAAAGTTCGAATAGAACTTTTTGGTAAAAAAGGTGCTATAGCATCGGAGTTTGCAAAACTCAAAGATGTTCCTGGACCTGAGAAAAAGGCCTTTGCAGAGGGTCTTAATAAAAACAAAACTAAACTACAAAAATTTTATGATGAAAAGTATGAAATTTTAAAGAAAGAGGAGATAGAGAAGATTTTACAATCCGAAGCGATTGATGTCTCTCTTTATGGGAACTTGGAGAGCAAAGGGGCATTGCACCCTGTTATGGCAACCATGGATAAGATTATTGACTATTTTGTAGCCCTTAATTTTGCCATCGAAGATGGACCTAAAATAGAGGATGATTTCCATAATTTTGAAGCTCTAAATCTTCCTAAAAACCACCCTGCACGAGATATGCAAGATACCTTTTTCTGTGGAGATGGGGCAGTTCTACGAACACACACCTCACCTGTACAGATTAGAACGATGCTAAAACAAAAACCACCAATCCGCATGATTGCACCAGGGGCAGTTTTCAGAAAAGATTATGATATTACCCATACCCCTATGTTTCATCAAGTTGAGGGACTTGTCGTAGATGACAAAGGAGAGGTGAGCTTTGCCAATCTCAAATCCATTATGTCGGACTTCTTGCATTATATGTTTGGTGAGGTAGAGATACGATTTAGACCAAGCTTCTTTCCCTTTACCGAACCCTCTGCTGAGGTTGATATCTCCTGTATCTTCTGTGAAGCCAAAGGCTGTCGTATCTGTTCTCATACAGGTTGGCTAGAGGTACTTGGTTGTGGTATTGTGGACTCAAATGTCTTTGAGGCTGTTGAGTATAAAAATATGAGTGGGTATGCCTTTGGACTTGGTGTTGAACGATTTGCCATGCTACTCCACAAAATCCCTGACCTTAGAATGTTGTTTGAGGGAGATAGAAGACTTTTGGAGCAATTTAGATGATAGTAACAAGAACATGGTTAAATACTTTTATTGATATGAGAAAAGTGAGCGATGATAAGCTCTACAAGACACTAAATGCTATTGGACTCGAAGTTGATAGCATTAAAACCTATACAATTCCTCCCAAAGTGGTGGTAGGAGAGCTTATATCTTGTGAAAAACACCCCAATGCTGACAAACTAAATATCTGTCAGATTGATATTGGTGGTGAGATAAAACAGATAGTGTGTGGTGCTTCAAACGTGGTACACGCCAAATATCTGGCAGTAGCTACCATTGGTGCAAAGCTTGGTGATGATTTTGAGATTAAACACGCAGAGCTTCGTGGTGTAAAGAGTGAAGGTATGGTCTGTTCTGCTTCTGAATTGGGACTTCCTGCACTTGGTGACGGTATCTTAATTCTTGATGAGACCATTGGAAAACTTAAACTAGGAGAGGAGTTAAACAACTACAAGAAACTAGCAGACACTGTTATAGAGATAGAGTTAACTGCCAATCGTGGTGACTGTTTGAGTATCTACGGGATAGCACGAGATTTATCAGCAGCACTTCAACTTTCATTTAAAGCTGTTGAATATGAGAGTCAAAACTTAGAAAAAATTGGACTGGCTCGTGTGGCTGAGCTAAAAACACCTTTACCAATTAAAGGCTCATTGAAGTATGTTATGGCAGACATTGAACATATCTGTAAGTCCTTAATTATCTCTATTCGTCTAGCGTTTATAGGGGAACAAACTGTTACTATACTGGAGGATGTTACCAAATATGTAACCCATACCACAGGTGTTATTTTACGTGCCTACAAAACACGGAATTTCCTGCTTAAAGAGGAAGATAAAATTAGCATTACCGCATCCACAAAAGATGCGATTACCACAATAAAAGCCAACGGTCAAGACTTCTCTATCTTAGGTGTGTCACAAAATGAGGATGCAAAAGCAGATGACAAAACAGTCAAAGTTCTCTTTGAAGCGAGTTATATTAATCCTGATATTTTGGTCAATGCTGTAGCAGAACAGTCGCTAAAAACCGACAAACTATATTATAATACATCACGAGGAAGTGAACCCTGTTTGGATATAGGTATCACCTATCTTATCTCTCTACTAGAGCGTCACAGTGGGTGTAACTTCTTTGATGGTTCTCTTTCGGTAGAAGAGGAGATAGAGGATTACATTATTACTGTCAAAGATACAGAGGTTTCAGGAATTATTGGAAAAAAGATTGAAACGATAGAGATGGTAAAGATTCTCTCCTCGCTTGGGTTTGCCATCCAGAGTTCCTCTGAAGACTTGTTTGCGGTTACAGTACCTCCTTTTAGACACGATATCCTCAATATCCAAGATATTACCGAGGAGATTGTTCGTATTATCGGTATTGATAATATTGAGTCCAAAGCACTTAGATTTACAGAAAAACAGCGTATTAATGAGACTACCATACGCTATCACGCGAGAAAAGCATTACGTATACGTGCAACGGCAAATGGATTTGATGAGAGTATCTCTTATGCTTTTTCCGACAAAACCTTACTTCAGAAGTATAGATTTTCTTTGGTAAAAGAGGAGCTTGACATCATCAACCCTATTACTGAAGATTTCAATACCTTAAGAAGTACCATATTGGTCAATCTTCTTATCGCCTCAAAAAGAAACGTAAGCTACTCTCAAAAGGCCATAGCACTCTTTGAGATGGGAACAGTATTTGATACCAAGCGTCAAGAAAAAGAGATGTTTAGCCTCATCTTCTCAGGACAAAAAGAGGGAGAGAATATTTCCAATGCAGGAAAACCACAGCTGATTAATTTTGAGACTTTTACCAAAAAACTCTCAGCAATTATCGGAAACTTCCAACTAAGAAGCTGTACTCAACATAATGCCCTTTTACATCCATATCAATCTGCTGATATTATTATTGATAATAAGGTGTGTGGCTTTATGAGTAAACTTCATCCAACCGTTGCTTCAGAGTTTGACCTAGCCGATACTTTCATTGCTGAAATCTCTTTTGATGCACTTATTCCTTCTCACATCAATGCCACAGCAATTTCAAACTTTCAAGGAGTCTATAAAGATTTAAGTTTGGTTATCGATAAAAATATCCCTTATCATCAAATTGCCACAAGCATTGAGAGATTAGAGTTAAAACTACTCAAAAAATATTTTCCTGTAGATATCTATGAAGATGCCTCCTTAGAGAACAAAAAAAGTCTAACGGTACGTCTTTTTATTCAATCGCTAACAGGAACCCTAGAAGATAAAGATAGTGAAACCATAACCAGTACTATTATTGAAACACTCCAAGAGCAGTATGGAGCAACCCTTCGATGAGAAGTGTAACTATTTTACAAACAAAACAGAGTTTTTCTCTGCTTTGTGACACCATAGCTCCTGATAAATCCATCTCTCATAGATGTGCAATGTTCTCTCTTCTCTCCAATCAACCATCTCATATTAAAAACTTTCTTTTAGGAGAAGATACCCTATCATCCTTATCTATTGCAGAGCAACTTGGAGCTACTGTATCCAAAGAGGGAGCAGAAGTTACCATCACTCCTCCTGAAAAGTTAACAGAGCCAAATAATGTTCTTGATTGTGGCAATGCAGGGACAGGAATGCGTCTATATGCAGGACTATTGGCAGGAATAGAGGGCTCTTTTATCCTAACAGGAGACAAGTATTTAAGAGGTAGACCCATGAAAAGGGTTACCAATCCATTACTAGATATAGGAGCAAAAATAGATGGTAGAGAGGAGGGAAACCTAGCCCCTCTAGCAATTCGTGGAGCAACACTTAAATCATTTAAATACCACTCGCCCATAGACTCAGCACAGGTCAAGTCAGCTCTAATACTTGCAGGACTACAAGCAGATAGCAAGAGCTACTACAAAGAGAGTTTACTTTCACGTGACCACACAGAGAGAATGCTTCGGGGTATGGGTGCTGATATCTCTATCAATGATGAGGGGTGGATTGAGATAAAACCCCTCAATGAACCTCTTAAGCCTCTTAATATTACTGTACCTGCTGACCCATCAAGTGGATTTTTCTTTGCAGTGGCTACCGCAATAACAGCCAATAGTCAAACTACGATTAAAAATGTTACACTAAATCCTACCCGTATTGAGGCATATAAAATATTAAAAGAGATGGGAGCAGAGATTACATTTATTGAAAAAGAGAATATCTATGAGCCTATTGGTGATATCTCAATTCGGTACAGTGGTAAACTAAAGGCAGTCAGCGTAGAGAAAAATATTGCATGGCTTATTGATGAACTCCCTGCCCTCTCCATTGCCATGAGCTGTGCTGAGGGGACTTCTATAGTCAAAAATGCCAAAGAGCTACGGGTCAAAGAGAGCGATAGAATTGCTAGTGTGTTGGAGGGCTTACAGAGCTGTTCCATTAAAACAGTTGAGCATAATGATGGATATGAGATTATTGGTGGAGAGTTACAAAAAGCGACAGTGAACTCCTATGGAGACCATCGTATTGCGATGAGTTTTGCCATTGCAGGAGTAGTATCTGGTATGCATATTAATGATATCGATTGTATTGATACCTCTTTTCCAAACTTTTTTGATATACTCTCTAAAATTACAACCATAGAAAATAAATAGATAGATTAAAAAATTAATAAAAGAGAGACAATATGAAAATAAAACTGGCAGAAAGTTATGGGTTTTGTTACGGTGTAAAACGTGCGATTGATATTGCTGAAAAACATGAGAATAGTCTAACCTATGGACCACTTATTCACAATAAAGATGAGATAAACCGTCTAAAAAATGGCTTCAACATAGGTCTAGCAGAAGGAATTCAAGATATTAAAGAGAACGATACCGTTGTTATACGAACCCATGGTATCCCAAAAGATGAACTAAAAGTTTTAAAAGCACAAGATAACAAGGTGATAGATGCCACCTGTCCTTATGTCACAAAACCCCAACAGATAGTAGAAGAGATGAGTTCATCTGGCTACTCTGTGGTGATATTTGGAGATAAAAATCACCCAGAGATAAAAGGGGTCTTCTCCTATGCAGAAGGAGAACAGGCCTTTATTGTATTGGATGAATCTGAACTCCAAGAACTCCCATTAAGAAACAGAGTGGCCGTAGTGGCACAAACAACAAGAAAACCTGAAGATTTTTTAAAAATTGTCAATGCCTTGATACTCAAACATAAAGAGGTACGTGTATTTAATACTATATGTAACGCCACTTTTGAGAATCAAGATGCAGCTTCTGATTTGGCAAAAGATGCGGATGTGATGATTGTTATTGGAGGGAAGCACTCCTCAAACACCAAACAGCTACACAGTATCTCCTCTCAGTTTTGTAATAACTCCTATCTTATAGAGAATGAATCAGAAATACGTTTAGAGTGGTTTGAGAATAAAAAGCTCTGTGGTATCTCAGCAGGAGCCTCCACTCCTGACTGGATTGTACAAAATGTTATTAAAAAAATCAAAGAAATTAAAATAGAAAACTAAGAGTCCAAAATTATCATATATTTTTATTCCATATTAATCAAAATATAGTATAATTAGCCCAAAATTAGGCTAGGCAAGGATTAGTAAGTATGAAATTCGAAGATATCGAAATAGAAGATGTAGATTTTGGAGCGATGCTCGAGGAGTCGTTTAAAAAGTCAGATTCAAGTAGTGATTTAGTTGATGGTGTTATCGTTAAGATAGATGAAGAAGAGAATCAAGTGGTCATTGATGTGGGTCGTAAAAATGAAGCGATTATGTCACTTGACCAAATCAGAGATGAAGATGGTTCACTTCTTTTTGAAAACGGTGAGAGCATCACTGTTGTTATTACAGGATTCAGAGGTGAGCGTCCAAGCGTATCTTATGAATTGGCAGAAAAAAGAGCTGCACTTGCAGAATTCATCGAAGAGTATGATGATGAAGAAGAGTACATTATCGAAGGTGAAATCACCAAGAAAAACAAAGGTGGATTTGTTGTAGATGTTGGTGGATTAGAGTTCTTTATGCCAAGAACACTCTCCTATATTTCTCACAAAATCAACCCTATTGGTAAGAAAGTTAAAGCACTTATAGTTAAAGTTGATAAAGAAAAAGGTAGTGTTGTTATTTCGAGAAAAGAGCTTATCGAAAGAGACAAAGCTGAAACACAAGAAATAGTTGATAAGTTACTAGAGAACAAAGCAGTTGTTCGTGGTGTTATCAAAAAAATTACTTCATATGGTATGTTTGTTGATGTTGGTGGTATGGATGGGCTTGTTCACTACTCTCAAATATCTCACAAAGGACCAGTTAACCCATCTAAGTACTACAAAGAGGAAGATGAAGTTAATGTTATTGCAATTGATTACGATAAGAAAAAAAGACACCTTTCACTCTCTATTAAAGAGGCAAGTATCGACCCATGGAAAGATATTGATAACACATTAAGAGCTGGTGATACTGTCAATGTAACAGTTTCAAATATCGAGCCTTATGGTGTGTTTGTTGACCTTGGCGAGGATTTAGAAGCGTTTCTACACGTATCTGAAATTTCTTGGGATAAAAATGTTAAACACCCACAAGATTACATCGAGATTGACCAAAAAATTGATGTTGAGATTATTGAAATTGATAAAATTCAAAGAAGACTTAGAGTTTCAAGAAAAACACTACTTCCAAAACCAATTGACCAGTTCGCATCAGCAAACAAAACAAATGATGTTATCACAGGTACTGTTTCATCTATTACTGATTTTGGTGCATTTGTTAAAATTGGTGCAGTTGAAGGTCTTCTTCACAACCAAGAGATATCTTGGGACAAGGGAATCAATGCTAAAGATGTCTTGAAAAAAGGTGATGAAGTTGAAGTTAAAATAATTAAAATTGACAGACAAAATGGTAAGGTTTCACTATCTAAAAAGGCACTAGAGCCATCTCCTGTAGCAGAGTTTGCAAAGAACCATAAAAATGGTGATATTGTTGAGGGTACAGTAAAAGATAAAAAAGATTTTGGTATCTTTATATCTATTGAAAATGGAGTAGATGCACTTCTTAGACTTGATGATTTAGGACCAATCAAAGAGGATGAAATTGAAAAAGGTCAAACAATCAGAGCCGTTATCTCTTTCTTAGATGCTGCGAATGATAGAATTAGAGTTTCAGTAAAAAGACTTGAGAGACAAGAAGAGAGAGAAGCACTTGACCAGCTTAATGCAGAGCAAGATGATAGCATGACTCTTGGTGATGTATTTAAAGACCAACTAAAAAAATAAGGTTTAACACTTAAAATGCCTACTAAACTTACTATTGTAGTTTGCGACCATATCCACCATACTGGGTTGGATATACTCGCAAATGACCCCCAAATAAACCTAATAAATGCTGCAGATGAGCCTAAAAAGAGGCTCATCACAGAAATTATTCCCCAAGCTGATATTGCCATTACTCGTTCCTCTACTGATGTAGACCAATTTTTCTTAGATAACTGTCATGATTTGAAAGCCATTGTTCGTGCTGGTGTGGGTGTTGACAATGTTGATATAGAGGGTTCAAGTAAAAAAGGTATTGTTGTTATGAATGTACCCACTGCAAATACCATTGCAGCTGTTGAACTCACCATGACACACATGCTCTCTTGTGTACGTCAATTTCCTT
This sequence comes from Campylobacteraceae bacterium, assembly GCA_027076905.1. Classification (GTDB taxonomy): domain Bacteria; phylum Campylobacterota; class Campylobacteria; order Campylobacterales; family Sulfurovaceae; genus UBA1140. The sequence goes on from JALTGP010000271.1 coordinate 40,761, forward strand.
ATGCCCATAACAATCTAAAAGTAGACAGAGTCTGGAGACGACAAGATTGGTATGGAACTGAGTTAAAAGATAAAAAACTTGGTATCATCGGTTTTGGAAATATTGGTTCACGTGTGGGAAAAAGAGCAAAAGCATTTGAGATGAATGTTTTAGCCTATGACCCATACATCAGCCCTTGTAAAGCCACCGATTTGGATATAGGATATACCAATAATTTTGATGATATCCTAGATTGTGATATTATTACCATTCATACCCCTAAGAATGGAGAGACTATTGGGATAATAGGTGACAATGAGATAGCAAAAATGAGAGATGGTGTGGTTTTAATCAACTGTGCAAGGGGTGGACTTTATGATGAAGATGCACTTCTCAAAGGTCTAACTTCTGGTAAAATCCATATGGCAGGAATTGATGTTTTTAATAAAGAACCTGCCATAGATCATCCTCTTTTAGATTTAAATAACGTAACTGTAACCCCTCACCTTGGTGCAAATACAAAAGAGTCTCAAAAAAATATTGCCATACAAGCAGCAGAAAATGCCATTGAAGCAGCCAAAGGCATCTCTTTTCCAAATGCCTTAAATCTTCCAATTAAAGAGAGTGAACTACCTAATTTTTTAAGACCATATCTTGAGCTTATACAAAAAATGGGTCATATGTCAGCACAAGCAACAAAATCTCCTGTTAGAAGTATAAAAATCATTACAGAGGGTAATGTCTCTGAACATATCAATTCATTGACTACCTTTGCTACGGTAGGTATTCTCTCTGAATCCCTTGAGGACTCTGTAAACTACGTTAATGCTGAATTTGTAGCCAAAGAGCGTGATATTAAAATTGTTAAAGAGAAACAGATAAATAACTCTGGACTTGAGAATAAAATCACTGTAAAACTCACTACATTAGATGGTACATTTACTGTTTCAGGTACTGTATTGGGTGAAACCTCTGCACGAATCATAGAGATAGATGGTCATATGCTTGACCTTATACCAAAAGGAACAATGATTCTATTTAGAAATACAGATATTCCTGGTGTTATTGGAGATGTAGGACATATCATTGCCAGTAATAATCTGAATATTGCTGACTTTAGACTCGGTAGAGATAAACATGCCCAAGCACTGGCAGTTGTAAAAGTGGATGGAGTTGTTAGTAAGAAGCTAATTGAAGAGCTTTCATCTCTTGAAAGCTGTCTTTCCGTCTCATTTGTGACAATTTAAGTAATTTCTTCTTAAATCAGCATCAAAAATACCCATAAAATTTATATTTTATAACTATTTTTGATGACTTCTTTTATTTTTATTCAAAAAACTTATAATTCAAATATAATGATAATATATCAGGTTATGTAGATATAATAACTGATACATAATCTATATTTATATTTATAACAAATATAGATTATAAGTATATGAATTTTTTGATTATAAGGGGAAGAGTATAATGATAAAAAAGTATTTATTGTTTCTGTTTTTACCTTTAGCACTTATTTCAGATAGTACTAAAGGGATAATATCAGATGAAGAGTGGCTAGGAGTAGGGAAAACAACAGAATCACCAATCCAAACACTCAATACGAATAGAAGTAAAAGGGCTAGACTATCTGAAGATAGCTCCATTCAAGCATTGCCAAAAGCATCGGACATCAACATTGAATCTGATAGTGAGTGGCAAGAGATTAAAACTCAACTTCAAAAACCTACTATTGTGAGTAGTGATACCATTACCTGTGAAAACACTGAGGAGAAAGGTATAGAGGGATTACCTCTCTCTCAAGCACTTGAGATTATGAAAAATAACAACTTGGAAATTAAAATTTCCAAATTTAACGAACAGATGAAACTGTTTGAGAATAAAATTGCTAATGGCTATAGATATGGACAAGCGGATATCACCTTTCAAGCAGCTCGTTCCAATGATGCAGGAAGTGTTTTTGGATTCAAACTAAAAAGTAGAGAAGCCACCTTTGGTGATTTTGGAGCAGAGGAGTTTATGAATAATATGGGGGCTGCTCAAAATGGAGATATGGCAGCAGCAGGACGTATGTATACTGACCCACCTGATAAACTTAACTATCCAGATACAAGAAATCACTTTCAAACAACACTAAACTATCTTATTCCTATCTATACAGGTGGAAAACTAGACCAATATGACCAAATCACTAAAGCGATGCATCGCATGAGTAAACTTGATACATCAAAAATTTTTACCGAGAAAAACTTTCAAGTTGTAAAAACTTTTTTTGATATCTCTTTGGTAGATGAGTATATATCAAATCTTAGTAATATTATTAGTAATATTGATAGACTTCAAGAGATAGTATCGGCAATGAAAGAAGAGGGATATGCTAAAAATCTTGATGAATTAGAGGTAGCTGCTAGGAAATCAGAAGCGGTAAGTATGCTAAATCAAGCCTCCTATAACAAACATCTAGCCTACCACTATCTCTCTTTTTTACTAAATCGAGATGTTAAATCCATTAGTATAAAATCAGAAAAAGCCCCCATGCCAAAGGTTAATGAGGAGACAATTTATAACAATAATATTGATATTAGAAAAGCCCAATTAGGACTGGATATCACTAAAATGGCAATTAAGCTACAAGAGGCAAACTATCTACCACAAATTGGTGCAATGGCAGAGTATGGTTCAGCGGATAACAATCCCTTTAACAACTTTGTAGATAAAGATTTCTATACCATAGGTCTACAGGCTCAATGGAATCTATATAATGGAGGGATGGATAAAAACAACATAGAGAAATCGAAAGTCGAAAATATGAAAGTTCAAGAGCAGGTCAATCTTGCAAAACAGGGAATTCGACTTCAAGTTAGAAAACTGATAACAGAGATAAAAAGTAAAGATGCTCAAATAGAGAGTTTGGAGACACAGCTTCTTTTTGCTACTAAAGTCTATGAGACATACCAAGAGCGTTACAAAGAGGGACTATCCTCAATCTCAGACGTACTTATAAAACAGTCAAAAGAGTTAGAGATATTGCTAAAACTACTCACGGAAAAGAATAGTAGAAATACAAAAGTATTTGAACTTGACAGTATCATAGATAAAGGAGATAAAGTATGAATAGAAATATAAAAAAGGGTATACAAAAAATAGGAATTGGTCTATTTTTAGCCTCTACATTGGGAAATGCCTTAGAGCTTGAACTTGCAGGTTCTATTGTCTCAGATAATCAAAAGATGATTACGAGTAGATATATGGGAATTGTTAAAGAGATGAGAGTAGCTGAGGGAGACATCGTTAAAAAAGGAGAACTTCTTTATCGAATTGACTCAAAAGAGATTGATTCAAAAAAAGAGCAAGTTGATTTGGGTATCTCTCAAGCTGAACTTGCTCTTCAGATGAACCGAAATCAAAAGAACAATGTACTTACCAATCTTGGTCGATTTCAAAGGCTCTATAGAAAAGGAATGGTTTCAAAATATGAGCTAGAGAATCTCGAACTCGCTGCTGATAACATGGATGATATGGTCTCAATTGCAGAGAAGCAAGTGCAACAAGCCAAAGCGATGAAAAAAGAGGTAATGAACCAATATAATTACCTCAAACTAAAAGCACCCAATGATGGTGTTATTATTATGAAAAAACTAAATGTGGGAGAGATGGCAATTCCAGGTATGCCAGGTGTTGTTCTTACTGATTTGAGTAAACTTAGTATTATTGTTGAGATATCAGAGAGCAACTTAAGATACATAGAGTTGGGTAAAAAGGTAGCCATTCAAGTTCCCTCTATTAACTTTAAATCTATAGGAAAAATCTACTCAATTATTCCCAACTCAAACCCTATGACCCATAAGTTTAAAATGAAAGTTAAATTTAAGAAAAAAGGCAAATCTATCTACCCAGGTATGTATGCTAAAGTCTATATAAAAGGTTAACCATGCCACAAAATAAACCGTATGAGATAAAAGATATTGCAGGAAAACTTGCCTTAGGCTTTCTAAGAAATCCCCTTACGGCAATATTAGGGATTGTTCTTATTGCTATTGGTTGGATTGCATTAGAGACCATGCCTCGTGAAGAAGACCCACAAATTGCCATCTCAGGAGGGAGTATTATCGTCCCTATGCCAGGAGTTACGCCCAGTGAAATAGAGAATGTTATAGTCAAACCACTAGAAAAAAAACTTCGTGAAGTTCAAGGTATTGAGCATATTTATGGAATGTCAATTGAGAATGTTGGGATTGTTAATGTGATGTATTATATCGGAGAGAATAGAGAGGATTCTAACCTAAAGCTCTATGATAAAGTGATGCAAAATATGGATAAACTTCCAAAAGGAACCATGCAACCCATTATTAAGCCGTTTGATATTGATATTGATGTTCCTATTATGACCGTGGCTCTCTATCAGAAACCAAACTCAAAACTTAACCCTTATGATTTTTTAGAAGAGGTTCAAGCCCTTCAACATAAAGTTAATGCCATTGAAAATATTGCGAAAACAACACTTCAAGGGGAGCATATTCAGCAGTTTAATGTTGAAGTTGACATGGGAAAACTCTCTGCCTACCATCTCTCTATGGGTCAGTTGATGCAAGCGATTCAATCACTAGCCGTCTCTGTACCCAATGTTAAAGGAAAAAGCAGTGATGGAAAACTAGTTCTGTTTGGTATTACCAATGCGATTGAGAGTATTTCAGATGTTCAAAATGTTATTGTGGCACAATATATGGGTTCCCCTATCTATCTGAGAGATGTAGCAAGAGTTGAGATTGGTATTGATAAACAAAATTTTAGAGATGTGACACTTATTCATAGGAAAGAGAATAACATAAGCAATCCGTTTTTCAAACAAGATACTCCACAAATTACACTTAGTATTGCAAAACTAGCAGGAACTAATGCTGTTTTTGTATCTCAAGATGTCGAAAAAATGCTAGAAGAGTATCATCATAAGTTTGAAGAACTAGGAGTAGGATACCTTGTGACAAGAAATTATGGAGACAGAGCCAATGAGGCAGTTAATGAACTAATGCATCACCTTGTGATTACAATTATTATTATTGCCATTATGTTAGTCTTTACACTTGGTTGGAGAGAGTCTATTATTGTCACTTTTTCCGTTCCTGCTATTTTGGCAATTACCCTCTTTATCGCCTATATCAGTGGTCAAACAATGAATAGGATTACACTATTTGCCTTCCTATTATCCTTGGGCTTACTAGTCGATGCCGCCATTATTGTTATTGAAAATATTCACCGACACCTACATGAAGAGAGTGCCAAAGATAAAGAGATGGGTGCCTTACTCGTTGAGGCAACAGATGAAGTTGGAGGACCTACCAACGTTGCAACACTTGCTATTATTATGACTATGGTTCCAATGGCATTTGTTGGGGGAATGATGGGTTCATTTATGAAACCTATCCCCTACAATGTCCCTGTGGCTCTCTTTGCATCACTTGTCGTTGCCTATATATTTACACCTTACCTAAGTCTAAAACTACTTAAAAAACCTGAACATGATAAAGGAGACAAATATGGACAATAACCACAAAGCAGGTCTCTTTGAGAGATTTATCTATTTTGCATTAAGCTCTAAGATTATTAAATTTCTTATTATTATATCAACAGCTATTGCCTTTTTTGCGACATTAACAATGTTAACCAATGAGCTTGTTTTGGCAAGAATGCTACCAGGAAAAAGTGCCAATACATACTCAATCTATATAGACACTCCCACGGGTAGTTCAATGTATCAGACCAAAAAAGTGACCTCCTGTGTCCTAGATATCTTAAGAAAAGAGAATGAAATTCTCAATATGGAAGCTTTTTATGGACAAGGAATTCCTCTTGATTATGCAGGACTGGTCAAAGGTTCCAGTATGAAACAGACAGAAAATGTTGCTGAAATATCCGTTAATCTCACAGACAAGCATAATAGGGAAGAGCCATCATTTTTGATGACCCAACGGCTTCGCCCTATCATTGACAAAACTTGTTCTAGTGTGATTCCTGGAACCTCTATTAAACTTGTAGAGCAACCCTCAGGTCCGCCTACACTCGCCTCTATTGTACTTGAAGTACATGGGGACAACATTCAGCAAAATCGAAAACTCTCTATTGAAGTGGCTAAAATTCTCTCTGAAACAGAAGGGCTAGTAGACATAGATATTATGGTAGATGAAGTTTTTGAGAAGTTTAACCTCGTTCCAGATGCTGAAAAAATAGCAAGAAGTGGATTGGGAATGAAACAAGTGAATAATATCCTCTATTTGGCTTTTGAAGGGATGGTAATTGCCACTAAAAACTCTGAATACCACTCAAGCCAAATACCAATTTTTTTAGTACTTAGCAAAGAAACCAGTCAATTTCACTCCAGTTCTATTGATTCATTAAAGGCTAAACTATCATCACTAAATTTGATGAATATGAAAGGGATGATGGTACCTTTATCAGAAGTTGTTCATATTAAAAAAGTGAAATCAATACCAATGATTATGCACAAAGACCTTAATCGTATGATTAATGTTATCGCTGAAACCGATATGGTATCCCAACTCTATCCACTACTAGAAGCCCGTAAAACCATGTTGGAGTATTTTTCTACACAGTACAATATTGAAAAAGCTGGGTTTAGTACCTATATGTTTGACCTCTACTTGACGGATAAACGAACAGGTGAAAAATTTTTACTCCGATGGGATGGAGAGATGAAAGTTTCACTTGATACATTTAGAGACCTCGGAGCGGCCTTTATTTCTGCACTTATTCTTATCTTTTTCCTATTGGTTATTTATTATAAAAGCTTTGCACTCAGTGGTATTATTTTAGTTGGTTCATTCCTCTCACTTATTGGGGTTATTCTTGGTCACTGGGTTATGGATATGTTTACCCCTCAAACATTCTTCCTCACAGCCACCTCCTTAATTGGATTTATCGCACTGATGGGCATTAGTTCCAGAAACTCTCTGCTTCTAATTGATTTCGCGATGGGGCTTATTAACAATGAAGGTGTTGAGAAAACCAGAGCCATTGCGATGGCTGCGGCAACTCGTGCAAAACCGATTATGCTTACCGCCGTTGCAATTATTTTAGGTTCTGCCCTACTCGCAGGTGACCCAATATTTGGAGGTCTAGGAGTTGCCCTTATATCAGGTACTGTTGCAGCCGTTTTTGTATCACTTATCTTTGTTCCTGTTCTTATGGACAATACAAGTGCCATGAACAAAAAAGAGAAAGAGGAGTTTTAACTCCTCTTTTTTATCAATATTTTAAGGATATTACAAGTGGTTATCAATAGAAAATATGCTACAATACCATAAGATTATATAATAATATACATAAGGCGACATTAATGATAGAGGATATTTCAACTACTTATAAATTAGCAGCATCATACACGATTGGTTCTTATATCTTACCAGGAGAGCCAATTGACAAAATTCAAGATATAGTTGAGAGTAAAATTCAACTCTCAATTATACCATGCGATGAGATATTAGCCAGAGTAAAGTCAGGAGAGTTCGAAATGGGTCTTATCGAATCACCTCTGGAGGATGAAAAGCTCATATTTAAAGAGTGGATGACTGATGAGCTGGTTGTCTGCTCTAAAAAACCTCTTCCCAATACTTTTGGCAAAGAGGAAATATCTACCTGCAAACTCATTTGCCGTCCAAAAGGGACACTCACCAGAGCCTTTGTTACCAACTTTCTAAAAAAATTCAACCTCTCTTATCAAAGTTTTAACTCTCTTGTCGAGATAGGAAATCCAACAGCCATGATACAGAGTATCAAATGGTCAAAACCAAATACTGTGAACCCGACAATTGCTATTGTTTCA
>JALTGP010000272.1:0-2530 GCA_027076905.1 Campylobacteraceae bacterium
TGTAAAAATTATAGCAAAATTTGACCCAACCATTAATAAAGGTGACTACATGTACCACTGCCACATTTTAGAGCATGAAGATGCTGGTATGATGGGGTATTTTAGAGTTGGTAATAGTGGGAATGTTGGTAATTAATGTCAAATAAAAAAGAACTGGATAGGCTTAAGGAATTGTAAAAGAACAAATCTACCCAAGTTACGCAGGATTTTTGTTCTTTGAAGGTTCCTAAGTTCTTTTTTTTCTCTCCTGAGAATAAAAACCATAATTTTTAATAATTTTCTATTGTTTCAGATACATGTTAGTAATACTCCCCCATAGCTAATGCAAGGGGCTTTAAACTATTTTTTAGTAACAAAATATAGGATAGCATCTTACTCTCTCCACACGTTCTGCACACTTTAAGTTATATAATCACTTATCTAATTTAGATAATCAAAAAACAGTAACCAAGGAAAATATTATGAAAACAATTACTTTAGTAAGTCTGGTAACCCTATCTTTAATCTATGCAACAGCAGAGACAAACAATACTCTTCTTGAGTATGAACATCAACTCAAAAGCTCAGAAAGTGTAGAGGCTATGCCTGAAGATATGTCAAAAATGAAAGCGATGGGTAAATGTGGTTCTGACCAAAAAGCGTATAAACCATCTTCACATAAAGAGCAAAATATCTCAAAAACAGAGCTAGAGTATGAACATAATTTACGACTACCTCATAGTGAAGAGGAGATAGGTGAAAGTATGGGTAATATGAAAGCGATGGGTAAATGTGGGGGTGATTCAAAATCGGGTAAACCATCTTCAAAAGCTTCAAAAATGACCAAAGAAGAGCTAGAGTATGAACATAATTTACGACTACCTCATAGTGAAGAGGAGATAGGTGAGAGTATGGGCAATATGAAAGCGATGGGTAAATGTGGTTCTGGAAAATAGATTAAACATAACTATAGGGGTAGGGAAGAAATCATAGAGACCTGTGAACGTAGACGGGATATAGCTAAAATTGAAGATGTTGTAAATAGGAATGAGGATTTATTGAGTATCATTGCTGTACTACAAGATGTTACTCAAAAAATGCTTGGGTTTAGGTGCGAAAGTTAAGGTTATTATCTATTTTTTGCAATTTTAGGGGGATAATTCGTTACAAAAATATTAGGTCATCCTTTATAACCCCTAAAAAAGGAGCATAACCTTAGAAAAAGAATGATATAATAACAAAAAAAAACATTTATATTGAATAATATTTTTATGTCGGAGAATTATCATGTATTATTGCAAAGACAATAATCTAAATTACTATAAAGAGGTTAGAAACTCACAACTTGAACTGTATCAGAACCATAAATATAAAAAAATAGATTATTGGCAAATTTCAATGGAGATACTCTCCTGTCTATTTTCAACACTTCTTTTGGCACTGTTTCTTATTGTGGGTTATCTTTATCTTACCAAACAAAACAGTATCCTCTCCAATCAAATGAGGTATATTTTTTCTACAAATTCTCAATTGTACGCAACCCAGTATCCCTCTTATATGGTTAAGTCTCAAAAAACTTTTTTAAAAAAAGAGGAGATTGCCAGAATTGATAAAATTTTAACCCACAATATCAGAAGAGATAACTCCTCAAAAGAGTCCATCACTAAAAGTGTTGATGCTCATCATATTCGTACCATTGTGGTGAAAAAAGGGGATACACTTTATACCCTAGCAGAGAAAGCGTATGGGAATGCCAGTTATTACAGGTTGATTTTTGATGCAAATCCCAAAGTATTAAAAAGTAAAAAAGATTTACATATTGGACAGGTTTTACGTATCCCGTTTTAATATAAGGAATCTTCAAAGAATAAATTTACCCATTCTACTTGTCTTTTTATTCTTTCACAATTCCTAAAATGAATAGTGAAAAAAATATTATATTAGGAAAAAGCTACCATTACGAGAGCCAATTAAGGGAAAATTGGGGAGAATGTTATGACTCTCATAGAGCAAAAGTATAACAATACACTGTGTTAGAATTGTGAAAGATTAAAAATTTAATATTTAAATAAGTTCTATTTTGTTATAATTGAATAGTATTAACGTAATAAAGTTTTATAATATTAAATATAAATCTAAGGAGTCAGCAATGTATTATCAAAAAGAGAGTACTAATCTCAATAATGATTATTATAACGCTTATGCAGGACATCTAAATAGAGAGAGTGACACAAGTGATATATTAACAACAATTATTAAGATATTAGCCATTATATTTCTTTTAACATTGATAATTTTTGGGTATGTATTTGTCTCTAATCAATACTATCTGTCGCAAATACAAGCTCAAGAGATGCAAGAGTCAAAAAAAGAAGAACAGATAGAACAAGAGGTTCTTATTGATGTCAACACAATAGAGAGTGTGACCGAGCAAAAGGAGGAATTAAACAGTGATACTGTCAGTAAAATAGTACATATGGTAATGCTTAAAATGGAGAGTTTAAAAAAAGAGGAGAGTCAGCATAAAAAATCATCAAGCCAAAGTGGCAAG
>JALTGP010000272.1:2630-6680 GCA_027076905.1 Campylobacteraceae bacterium
TTGAGAAAGGAGATACACTCTCTACTATTGCCCGTAAAGCGTATGGAAATACGAATAAATACACAAAAATATATGCAGCCAACCCTCAGATTATTAAAGATAAAGATAAGATATTTATTGGGCAAAAAATTCGTATTCCTAAGTAATTATTTTCTGAAGGTATCTTCGCCCTCTTGTGTGTAACATCATAAAAAGTATGATAGCCATAGAGAGAGGAAGTGGATATAATTCTAATTTTTTATACTCTTTTTTCTCTATCTCTTTGCTCTCTTTACCTAAACTACTAGTTAAGCGTTTGGCTGTCTCTTTGGGATTTTCTTTGGAGGTTACATAGGAAGCATCTATATTTTGAGCCAGAGATTTTAATAGAGGATTTATCCTAGTGATAATAAGGTTTCCATTTTCATCTTTTAGAAAAGTATTATTATTTGTGGGTAGTGTAGTTCCTTGTTCTGTTCCCATTGCCAAAATATGCAATGAGATATTTGTGCTGTTTAGTAGAGTTGATAACGCTGTTATTTCACTCTCTTCACCCCCATCAGTTATCAGTATCATCTCTTTATGACCATTTTGGCTCTCTTTTGTCATGGTTACTATCTTCTCAAAAAGTCTCTTTAGAGATGTTCCCTTGGTGAGTATATTTTTAGGGTTCAAACTCTCTAGTGCGACCAAAACAAGCTCATGGTCAGTTGTAGGCGGAGATAGAAGTAGTGGATTGGTAGTAAATGCAATTAGCATAATATTGCTATGGGGATTCTGCTCCAAAAACAATCGAATGGTCTCTTTTGCAAAACTGTAGCGTGAGGGGGAGATATCGGTAGCATTCATTGAAAAAGAGACATCAAGGGCAATAATAACATCATGACCTTCTACTTTTCCTTCTATCTCCTCTTGTGCTATGGATGGTCTAAACATCGAAATAATAAGTAGTAGCAAGACAACGAGATGTATTTTATAGACAATATTTTTACTCTCTTTCTTAACTACTGTCCATCCAAACAGAAGCATAAAGGCAAAAGCCAGTGGATATAGTATCAATAGTTTCTCATGAAGATACCCCTCACTCCGTATGCTACTGGGTTCAAGCTCATCTATCTCTTGATAGATATCCGAGAGTTTAGAAGCCGATGAGGCACTATAGTTTTTCGCATTTGTCTCTTTGGCAATAGTCTCTAGCAGTGCCACATCATAATCTGATTTTTTTCCAATACCGATGGTGTAGATTTTTATCCCCAACGATTTTGCTTTTTGTACAGCCTCTTTGGGTGATGTTTTTCCTGCGTTATGGTAGCCATCACTAAGTAAAACAATAACCTTGTTTTTTGCCTCTCCAAAAGAGAGCGTTTTGATAGATTGCATAATTGCTTCACCAATGGCAGTACTCTCACCTGCGAGTCCTACATTGGTAAGTGTAAGCATATGTGATAGTGATTTTAAATCATAAGTTAAAGGAGACGCAGTATAGGCAAAAGTTCCAAAAAGCACAATTCCCATATTGTCATCAAATCGTTTGGCTATAAAATCAGTTGCCAACTCAATATTCGTCTCAAACTTATTTTTGAATCTATCGCTCTGATTAAATCCACTTTGTGCCATAGAGCCACTGGCATCAATTGCCAAAATAAGGTCTCGTCCTTTTCGATGTTGGTTACTTTTTGTATCATATACTAAAGGTTTTGCAAGTGCCAAAATTAAAGCACTAAATATCAAAACTTTTAACCATAATTCCCATGCAAATAGAGGGGTTTCTCTCTCTACCCACGATAATTTTGGAAAGTAGTAGCATTTTGTAGGAAGTTTACACCATACAAAACAGAATACAAAAAATAGTAATAGTAAAAAATAGGGTGTTCCAAAGGTAAAATTCATGTTTTTATTTTAACACTTATACTTTGAACCTTTGCTATATTTGGGATTAATATGATAAAATTTCAGTAATATAAACGATAATAAGGGTAATAAATGATTTTTATTGATGATATACGAGCCAATGAGGTGATGGATAGTCGTGGTAACCCAACTGTTCAAGCCACCGTAAGTCTAAGCGATGGCACAACAGCTTCTGCAATTGTGCCAAGTGGTGCAAGTACAGGAAAAAGAGAGGCGTTGGAGCTTCGAGATGGTGGTGGACGCTATATGGGAAAAGGGGTATTAACAGCGTGTGAAAATGTTAATGATAAAATCTCTGAAGCTCTTGTGGGTCTCTCTCCTTTTAACCAAGCAGAGATAGACTTGACTATGAAAGCACTTGATGGTACTGAAAACTATGGAGAGCTTGGTGCAAATGCCGTTCTTGGTGTCTCAATGGCAGTAGCACGAGCATCAGCAAAGAGCTTAGGAATGCCACTTTATCGATATCTTGGTGGGGTAAATTCGGTCACTCTTCCTGTGCCAATGGTAAATATCATCAATGGTGGAGAACACGCCAACAACTCGGTAGATTTTCAAGAGTATATGATTATGCCTGTAGGATTTAATACTTTTTCAGAAGGGCTTCAAGCTGTATCAGAGATTTATCAGCATCTCAAAAAAATCATTGATGGTCTAGGACAGAGTACTGCTGTGGGTGATGAGGGTGGATTTGCTCCCAACCTAGAGAGCAATGAAGCACCACTCAGAATTATTATGGAAGCGATAGAATTGGCAGGATACACTGCTGGTGAAGATATTGTCCTAGCTCTTGATGTGGCAGCTTCAGAGCTTACCAATGATGAGGGGATGTATGTTCTAAAATCAGAAGATAGAGTCCTCACTGCAACAGAGCTGGTAGACTACTATGCAAACCTATGTGCCAAGTACCCTATTAGTTCAATCGAAGATGGACTGGATGAAGATGATTGGGAGGGGTGGAAAATTCTAACTGAAAGACTAGGAGACAAAATTCAACTTGTAGGAGATGATCTCTTTGTTACCAATGTAAATATTTTAGCTGAGGGAATTGAAAAAGATATTGCCAACTCTATTCTTATCAAGCCAAACCAAATTGGTACGGTATCGGAGACTATGCAGACCATTAGATTGGCTCAACGGTCAGGCTATACTTGTGTTATGTCTCACCGTTCAGGAGAGAGTGAAGATACCTTTATTGCTGACTTTGCAGTGGCTCTTAATACAGGTGAGATTAAGACAGGTTCAACAGCTAGAAGTGATAGAATCGCAAAATATAACCGTCTTTTAGAGATAGAGAGAGAGCTTGGACAGTTTGAGTACCTAGGTAATGCAATCTTCTCATAGGCGTTTAGTAAAATGATAGATTTCATCAAAAGGATAGAGAAAACTATTGGTCTCTCTATCAAAGTTTTTTTTCTTACCTCTGTAATTGTTATTCTTTTTGGTATCTATGTTGCCAATCTTATTTATGGAGATACTTCACTTAAGATAGTTAATAGGTTAGAGTCGGAGCGTTTAATGCTTATTGATGAGATAGCGATTTTAAAAGAAGAGAACGCCATTTTACATAAGCGTTATCTTGAGTGGGAAGATGTCAATCAGTAGGTGATAAGAGGTATTACTAACATATTTGTAAATAGTCTTGAAAAGGTTTACATTTAAGCCTTATTTATCTATAATAACTTTATGAAAAAATTAGCAATATTAATAATACTTATCTTCATAGGAATACAGTTTGTTCCTATGGACGTTCCCGCAGATGTGCCTACTAAGGCTGTAAATTCGATAGAAGCTCCTGAAAATGTTCAGGCTATCTTAGACCGTAGTTGCTTTGACTGCCACTCTAATCATACAATATACCCATGGTATAGCAATATAGCACCTGTTTCATGGTTTACCAAACACCATGTAGAAGAGGGACGTAAACACATGAACTTCTCTACATGGGCAAGTTATGAAGATGAGAAAAAACTTAAGTTTCTTCAAAAAATTCCTAAAGCTATCCAAAGTAAGATGCCACTTTCAAGCTACCTGATTATGCATCAAGATGCAAAACTTTCGGATGCAGATAAAGAAGCTATTAAAATATGGGCAACTGAAGCTGCTTTTGATTTAGAGTAAGTATCTTTTTCTATCTGTTATTACAGTCTTGTAATAATA